>JAGSPS010000078.1 GCA_018262315.1 Deltaproteobacteria bacterium
TTCGTCGAGGAGCTTCCGGGCGCGAATACGCAGGGGGCGACTCTGATGCGCGTCTCATATGTGCGTCATCATTTCGAGGCGCCTGCCGACCTGATGACCGGAGGGCTTCGCGGATTCTGGCCGAACGGCATACACCGCTACCAGCCATTCCTTCTGGAACATCTGCTCCCCAGGACCACGTACCGCAGCTCGCATCAACAATTGAAGGGATGTGCACCGCGGCACGGCTCGCACTCCCAGGCTCAACGGCCCATGCCGAGTCAGGCTCTCAGCGGCCGATGCGGTCGAAGCCGCAGTACGGCTGGAGCGCTTTCGGGATCGCGATCGAGCCGTCGGCTTGCTGGTGGTTCTCGAGCACCGCGATCAGCGCTCGGGTGATCGCGACGGCGGTGCCGTTCAGCATGTGCACGAACTCGGTCTTCCCGCCCTTGGATCCGGGCGCTTTCGCGCCCTCTCGGCGAAAGCGGGCGCCGAGTCGGCGCGCCTGGTAGTCGGTGCAGTTCGAGGCGCTCGTCACTTCGCCCCAGCCACCCGCTTCGCCGCGGCCCACCATCCAGGCCTCGATGTCGTACTTGCGATACGCGGGCGCGCCGAGATCGCCCGCGGCGATGTCGAGCACGCGATAGGGCACGTCGAGCGCCTGGAAGAAGCGCTCCTCGATGCCGACCAGGTGTTCGAGCATCGCGGCGGAGTCTTCCGGGCGCGTCACCGCGAACATCTCCACCTTGGTGAACTGGTGCACGCGGTAGAGGCCCTTGCTCTCGCGGCCGTACGAACCGGCTTCGGTGCGGAAGCAGTGCGAGATGCCGGCGAGCTTGCGCGGCAGCTCGCGTTCGGCGAGCACTGCGTCGAGGAAGAGGCCGCCGAGCGTGATCTCCGCGGTGCCCACCAGACAGAGATCGGTGTCGGCGATCGAGTAGATCTGGGTCTCTTCGCCGCGCGGGTTGTAGCCGAGATGATCGACGATCTCGGCCTTCGCGAGGTCGGGCGTCGCGTACAGCTCGAAGCCGTCGGCGCGCAGCATTTCGACGGCGAGACGCTGGAGCGCCAGTTCGAGCAGCACCGCTTCGTTCTTCAGGTAGTAGAACTTGGCGCCCGCCACGCGGGTGCCGGACTCGAAGTCGAGGAGGTCGTGCTTCTCGGCGAGCTGGAGGTGATCGAGCGGCTGGAACGCGAAGCGCGGCGGCTCGCCGTGGCGGCGGATCTCGCGCGAATCGTCCTCGCCGCCTTCGGGCACGTCGGGGTGTACGAAGTTCGGGATGCCGGTCATCGCGCCGCGCAGCGCGGTTTCCGCCGCCGCCAGCTCCGCCTCGCGCGCGGCGACGCCATCCTTGAGTCGGCGCCCCTCGGCGGTGTGCGCCTCGCGTTCGGCCGGCTCCATCTTCTTCTGCGCCGATTTCTGGTGCTCGTTGCGCAGCCGGTTCGTTTCGTCGAGCGCGCCGCGCAGCCTCGCGACCTGCTCGTAGGCCCCGATCGCGGCGTCGAGGTCGACGCGCATGCGGCGACGCCGGCAGCTCTCGGCGACCTCGTCGCGCCGTTCGGCAAGGATGCGGGGGTCCAGCACGAACGCAGAGAAGCACACGCCCCCCCCCACCTCAACCTTCCAGCTCCTATACTGGGCCGGCTTCGCTCACCGGGGGGTGCATTCATGGGTCGCTGCGGCCGATCTTCGTCTCTGTGTTGGCTCGCCGGGATCTTGCTCGGCGCCTGGCCCCTTCCCGCGTTCGCCGCAGATCCGGCGCCTTCGCACGGACTCGCGATCTACGGCGATCTCGCGTATCCCGCGAACTTCACGCACTTCGAGTACGTGAATCCCGACGCGCCCAAGGGCGGGAAGCTCAGGCAGGGCGTTGCCGAGAGCACCTTCGATTCGTTCAATCCGTGGATCATCAAGGGCAATCCCGCGGCGGGGATCGCACTGCTCTACGACACGCTGCTGGTGGGCGCCGCCGACGAGCCCTTCAGCGAATACGGCCTGCTCGCGAAGACGGTGCAGACGCCGGCCGATCGCTCGTGGGTCGCGTTCGAGCTGCGGCCCGAAGCGCGCTGGCACGACGGCAAGCCGATCACCGCCGACGACGTGGTGTGGAGCTTCGAGACGCTGCTCGCGAAGGGCGCGCCGACCTATCGTTTCTATTACCAGAGCGTCGAGAAGGTCGAGAAGACCGGCGAGCGCAGCGTCAAATTCAGCTTCAAGCCGGGCACCAATCGCGAGTTGCCGCTGATCGTCGGCCAGCTTCCCGTGCTGCCGAAACACTGGTGGGCGACGCGCAACTTCGAAGCCACGACGCTCGAGCCGCCGCTCGGCAGCGGTCCCTACAAAGTCGGAAAGTTCGAGGCGGGGCGTTTCATCGAGATGGAACGCGTCGCGGATTACTGGGGCGCAGACATCCCCGTCAACAAGGGCCGCTGGAACTTCGACGTGCAGCGCTTCGAGTACTACCGCGACGCCACCGTCGCGCTCGAAGCCTTCAAGGGCGGCAACTACGACTTCCGCGTCGAGGCGTCCGCCAAGGACTGGGCGACCGCCTACGAGATCCCCGAAGTGAAGGACGGCCGCATCGCGAAGGAAGCCGTTCCCAACAAGCGTCCCGTCGGCATGCAGTGCTTCGCGATGAACCTGCGCCGCCCGCTCTTTCGGGATCGCCGCGTGCGCGAGGCGCTCGGTCTCGCCTTCGACTTCGAGTGGTCGAACAAGACGCTCTTCTACGGCCAGTACACGCGCACCGAGAGCTTCTTCGAGAACTCGGAGCTGGCGTCGAGTGGGCTGCCGAGCGGTGAGGAACTCGCGATCCTCGAGAAGTACCGCGGCCGGGTTCCCGACGAAGTCTTCACCAAGGCGTATGCCGCGCCCCGGACGGACGGCTCGGGCAACAACCGCGAGAATCTGCGCCGCGCGGCGGAGCTGCTGAAGGAGGCCGGCTGGGTGGCGCAGGCCGGCAAGCTCGTGAAGGACGGCGCGCCGTTCTCGTTCGAGATCCTGCTCAACTCCCCGCTCTTCGAGCGTGTCGCGCTGCCGTACGCGAAGAGTCTCGAGAAGATCGGCATCACCGCGAACGTGCGCACCGTTGACACCTCGCAGTACCGCCGCCGCACGGATTCCTTCGACTACGACGTGATCGTCGGCGGCTTCCCGCAATCGGAGTCGCCCGGCAACGAACAGCGCGACTACTGGAGCAGCGAGTCGGCGAAGCGCGAGGGCAGCCGCAACGCGCTCGGGCTCGCCGACCCGGTCGTGGACGAACTCGTCGACGGCGTGATCGCAGCGCCCGACCGCAAGTCGCTCGTCGTCCGCACCCGCGCGCTCGACCGCGTGCTGCTCTGGGGGCACTACCTGGTCCCGAACTGGTACATCGGCAGCGATCGCATCGCGTACTGGGACAAATTCGGAAAGCCCGCCAGGGTACCGAAGGATGGCGTGCAGCTCGACGCGTGGTGGGTCGACGCTGCAAAGGCGTCGCGTCTCGAAAGTCGGCTCGGTGGCAAGTAGCGAGAGGCGGGCGGAGCGCTGATGGGCGCCTACGTCGTTCGTCGGCTGTTGCTGCTCATCCCGACGCTGTTCGCGATCATGCTGGTGAATTTCGCCGTGGTGCAGATCGTCCCCGGCGGACCGATCGAGCGCGTGCTCGCGCAGCTCGACAAGACCGCCGTCTCCGCCACCGCGCGCATGTCCGGCGCGGGCGGCGAGACGCTCGGCACGCAGGCGCCCTCGGGCAGCGCGGGCGCCAGCCCGTCGCGGTATCGCGGCGCGCAGGGTCTCGATCCCGAGTTCATCCGCTCGCTCGAAAAGCAGTTCGGTCTCGATCAGCCGCTCTGGAAGCGCTTCGTGCTGATGATGGGCAACTACCTGCGCTTCGATTTCGGCAACTCCTACTTCCGCGACCAGAGCGTCGCGTCACTGGTGGTCGAGAAGATGCCCGTCTCGATCTCGCTCGGGATCTGGACCACGCTGCTGGTCTACCTGATCTCGATTCCGCTCGGCATCGCCAAGGCGGTGCGCGATGGCTCGCGCTTCGACGTCTGGACCAGCGGCGTGGTGATCGCCGGCAACGCGGTGCCGTCGTTCCTGTTCGCGATCCTGCTCGTCGTACTCTTCGCGGGCGGCCGCTACCTCGACTGGTTTCCGCTGCGCGGCCTGGTCTCCGAGAACTGGCACGAGCTTTCCTGGCCGTTGCGCATTCTCGACTACCTCTGGCACATGGCGCTGCCGGTGACGGCGATGGTGATCGGCGGTTTCGCGTCGCTGACCATTTTGACCAAGAACTCGTTCCTCGAAGAGATCCACAAGCAGTACGTGGTGACGGCGCGCGCAAAGGGTCTCGGCGAGCAGCGCGTGCTCTACGGCCACGTCTTCCGCAACGCCATGCTGATCGTGATCGCCGGCTTCCCGGCCGCCTTCATTGGCGTGCTCTTCACGGGCGCGCTGCTGATCGAAGTGATCTTCTCACTCGATGGCCTGGGCCTCCTCGGTTTCGAAGCCGCACTCAACCGCGACTATCCGGTGATGTTCGCCACGCTCTACTTCTTCACGCTGGTCGGCCTGCTGCTCGGCCTGGTCGGCGATCTCACCTACATGCTCGTAGACCCGCGCATCGACTTCGAGTCCCGCGAAGTTTGATGGACCTCGCCGCTCGCCTTCGGCTCGCTACGCGGGAAACGGGTGTCGGGGCTCGATCGGTGCCTCGCGATTCATTGTCGTCCTTCCGGAAGGAGCTTCGTGACGCTCGGTGAGGTGGGAAGAAGGCGGTGGTGGAACTTCCGGCGCAACCGACGCGCATTCTGGTCGCTGTGGCTGTTCCTGGCACTGTTCTTCGTGACGCTGCCGGCGGAGCTGCTCGCGAACGACGCGCCGCTGCTGGTGCGCTACGACGGAAACTTCTACTTCCCGGTCGCGCGCCTCTATCCCGAGACGACCTTCGGCGGGATCTTCGAGACCGAGGCGGACTACACCGATCCCGAGGTCGTCGCGCTGATCGAGGCGAAGGGCTGGATCGTCTGGCCGCTGATTCCGTATCGCTACGACACGCTGGTGCGCGAGCTGCCCACGCCCGCGCCGTCGCCGCCCACCCGTCAGAACTGGCTCGGCACCGACGATCAGGCGCGCGACGTACTCGCGCGCCTCATCTACGGCTTCCGCATTTCGATCCTCTTCGGCCTCACGCTGACGATCCTCTCGACGCTCGTCGGAATCGCCGCAGGCGCCGTGCAGGGATACTTCGGCGGCCTCGTCGATCTGCTCTTCCAGCGCTTCATCGAGATCTGGTCGAGCCTGCCGACGCTCTACCTGCTGATCATCCTCGCCAGCATCGTCACCCCGAATTTCTGGTGGCTGCTCGGTCTGTTGCTGCTCTTCTCGTGGATGAGTCTGGTCGGCGTCGTGCGCGCCGAGTTCCTGCGCACGCGCAACTTCGACTACGTGCGCGCCGCGCGCGCTCTCGGCGCGGGCGACCTCGCGATCATGGCGCGCCACATCCTGCCGAACGCGATGACCGCCGCGCTCTCGTTCCTGCCGTTCATCCTGTCCGGCGCGATCACGTCGCTGACGGCGCTGGACTTCCTCGGCTTCGGCCTCCCGGCCGGCTCCCCGTCGCTCGGTGAGGTGCTGAACCAGGGCAAGAACAACCTGACGGCGCCGTGGCTGGGACTCTCGGGCTTCGCGGTGATCGCGGGCATGCTGTCGCTGTTGATCTTCGTCGGCGAGGGCGTTCGCGACGCCTTCGACCCGCGCAAGATCTTTGCCGGCGCGCCGCCGCCGGAAGAGACGATCGTTCGCGCAGGAGAGGCGTCGTGACCGCGCTGCTCGACCGCGCCAGCCCTCTTCTCAAAGTTTGCGATCTCTCCGTCCACTTCGATACCGGCGGACGCGTCGTCGAAGCCGTGCGCGGCATCTCGTTCCAGATCGAGCGCGGCGAAACGGTGGCATTGGTCGGCGAGAGCGGCTCGGGCAAGTCGGTGACGGCGCTGTCGATCCTGCAACTGCTGCCGTATCCCGCCGCGCGTCACCCGTCGGGCCGCATCCGCTTCGACGGGCAGGATCTGCTCGGCGCTCCCGAAGCAACGCTCGCGAAGATCCGCGGCGATCGCATCGCGATGATCTTCCAGGAGCCGATGACGTCGCTGAACCCGCTCCACCGCGTCGAGCACCAGATCGACGAGGTGCTGCGGCTCCACAACCAGATGACGGCGGAGCAGGCGCGCGCGCGGACGCTGGAGTTGCTGGCGCGTGTCGGGATTCCCGATCCGGAGGCGCGACTCGCGTCGTTCCCGCACGAGCTGTCGGGCGGGCAGCGCCAGCGCGTGATGATCGCAATGGCGCTCGCCAACGAGCCGGACCTGCTGATCGCAGACGAACCGACGACGGCCCTCGACGTGACGATCCAGGCGCAGATCCTGGCGCTGCTGCGCGAGCTGAAGGCCAACTCGCAGATGGCGCTGCTGCTGATCACGCACGATCTCGGCGTGGTGCGCAAGATGGCCGACCGCGTCTGCGTGATGAACGGCGGTCTCATCGTCGAACAGGGTCCCGTGCGCGAGCTCTTCGCGAGCCCGCAGCATCCGTACACGCGCCACCTGATCGCCGCCGAGCCGCGCGGCGAGCCGGCGGCGCCGGCGGCCGACGCACCGGTGCTGATGGAGGGGCGCGACGTGCGCGTCTGGTTCCCGGTGAAGCGGGGCGTGCTGCGCCGCACCGTGGATCACATCAAGGCGGTCGACGGCGTCTCGCTCGCGGTGCGCGAAGGCGAGACGGTGGGCGTCGTCGGGGAGAGCGGCAGCGGCAAGACGACGCTCGGGATGGCGCTGCTGCGGCTCGAGCGCAGCCGCGGCGAAGTCGCGTTCCTCGGCAAGAGCATCCAGGGCCTGCGCTTCGCCGAGACGCGACCGCTGCGGCGTTCGATGCAGATCGTCTTCCAGGATCCGTTCGGAAGTCTGTCGCCGCGTCTGCCCGTCGGACGCATCATCGAGGAGGGCCTGCGCATCCACGAGCCGGCCGCGGCGAGCGTGCACGAGCGCCGCGTCGCCGAGGTGCTCGAAGAAGTCGGGCTCGACCCCGCGTGTCGCCACCGTTATCCGCACGAGTTCTCGGGCGGACAGCGCCAGCGCATCGCGATCGCACGCGCGATGGTGTTGCGCCCGCGCTTCGTGGTGCTCGACGAGCCCACGTCGGCGCTCGACGTCTCGGTCCAGGCGCAGATCGTCGAGCTGCTGCGCGAACTCCAACGCCGCCACCGGCTCGCCTACCTTTTCATCAGCCACGACCTGCGCGTGGTGCGCGCGATGAGCCACCACGTGGTGGTGATGCGCGCCGGTCGGGTGGTGGAGCAGGGGCCCGCCGCGCAGCTCTTCGCCGCGCCGCGCGAGCCGTATACCCGGGCGCTCTTCTCTGCCGCGTTCGACCTCGAAGTGGCCCCGGGTCCCTTGACAAGTCCCCTCTCTTAGTTGACATTGAAATTCAATATCAACTTTAGAGGGGAAAGAAATGCGCACCCGGGAATCCCGCGCTTCGGTCTGCGCCTTCCTCTTCCTATTCGCGCTCGGCGCGACCAGCGCCCGCGGGGACGAGAACTACTTCGGATACTCGTACAGCACCGAGACGAACCCGAAGGGATCCTGGGAGTTCTACAACTGGGTGACTTGGCGGACGAGCAAGGGCGAGGGCAGCTACAACGCGCTCGATCTCCGCCAGGAACTCGAATACGGCATCACCGGTCGCCTCCAGGCCTCGCTCTATCTGAACGAGCGCTACCACGCGATCGACGGGGTCGGGTCGCCGAAGGATCGCGACCAGTTCGGGTTTCAGGGCCTCCAGGTCTCGACGAAGTACGCCTTCCTCAGCCCCTACAAGGATCTGTTCGGCTTCGCGCTGTACGCGGAGCCCGGCTACTCGCGCATCTCGAAGGGCAGCGGCCGGCTCCAGGACCAATGGTCCATGGAGGTCAAGGCGATGTTCCAGAAGAACTTCCTCGACGATCAACTGATCGCGGTCCTGAACATCAGCCCGGAGTTCGAGGTCGGCAAGAAGGATGGCGATCTCCACTGGGAGAACGAACTCGAGTTCGAGGTCACGAGCGGTCTCACCTATCGCGTTGCGCCGAAGTGGTACGTCGGATTCGAGACTCGATACAACTCGAAGTATGAAGACTTCCCCGCAAAGACCGACCGCTCCAACTGGGCCTTCTTCGCCGGTCCTGCCGTCCATTACGCCGCCGAACGCTGGTGGATCACGATGACAGCGCTGCCCCAGGTCGGAGGCGCCCCGAACAACGGCGCCCGATCGGCCGCACGGAACCTCGACGAGTACGAGAAGTTCGAGTTGCGCATCAAGACGGGCATCAACTTCTAGTGCGCCAACTGGATCGGGCGCTGCTGTGGCTGGTCGCGCCGCCGGCAATCGTGCTGACGGCGCTCCCTGCCCACGCCACCCAGTACCTGTCGACGGAGCAGGCACAGCGCGCGCTCTTCGCCGACGCGAACCGCTTCGAGCCCGTGTCGATCGCGGTCCGCGAAGACCAGCGAAACGAGCTGAAGAAGATCTCGGGAACGCGCACGCCGCTGCCGCTCGACCGGATCTGGCGCGCGATGCGCGACGACCAGTTGCTCGGTCACCTGATCGTCGACGAGGTCTACGGCAAGCACGAGTTCATCACCTACGCCGCCGCGATCGACGCAAACGGCGCCGTGATCGGCATCGAGATCCTGGACTATCGCGAGACGCACGGCGGCGAGGTGCGCGAGGCGAGTTGGCGCAAGCAGTTTCGCGGCAAGCGCAGCAGCGACGCGCTCGAACTCGACGCCGACATCGTCAACATCAGCGGCGCCACGATGTCGTGCAAGCACGTGACCGAAGGCGTTCGGCGCTTGCTGGCACTCTACGACATCGCGCTGAAAGGGCGCTGAGATGCTACGGCGCGCGAAACCGCTGCTCGGCACACTTGTGGAGGTCGCGGTGTCCGCGGCGACCGTAGAGCTCGAGTGGCGCGCCGCGATCGCCGCGTTCCAAGCCGTCGCGGATGTCCACCGGCTGATGAGCTTCCACGAGCCGGACAGCGACGTCACGCGCTTGAACCGGTACGCGCACACGCGCGCGGTCGAGGTCGATCCGCGCACCTACGCGGTCCTCCGTCGCGCGCGCGACCTGGGTCGAGCGTCGAACGGACGTTTCGACTGCGCCGTCGGCGGGCGCATGCTGGCGCTGGGCGCGCTGCCGCGAACGACAGGCGTGGGAGGACACGAGGCCGCGACGTGGCGCGACGTGACACTTCTTCCTGACAGCCAGATCCGCTTCCGGCGAGCGCTCGCCCTCGATCTCGGCGGCATCGCAAAAGGCTTCGCTGTGGACCAGGCCGTGGAAGCGCTCGCGCGCTGCGGTGCGGAAGCGGGTTGCGTGAACGCCGGCGGCGATCTCCGCGTCTTCGGCGACCGCAACTGGCCGATCGCGATCCGGCGGCCGGAGGCGTCTGGCGAACTCGTCCCGCTTGCACCGCTTCGCAATCGCGCCCTCGCGACCAGCGCGGGCACCTTCGCGCCCGGCGGCGCCATCGTGGATCCCGCAACGGGACGCTTTCGGACCCGTCCGAAGAGCGTCTCGATCCTGGCTCCCAACTGCATGGATGCAGATGCCTTGACCAAGGTGGTCTGGCTCGCAGAGCACCCCCCGCTCGATCTGCTGGAGAGACTGGATGCCCGCGCAATCGTCCTCGGTCCTTCGGCGAGCGTCTCGGAATCCGTCTCCGAACTGCGTCGCGCCGCCGGCTGAGATCCGGCTCTCGGTCGCGCACGAGCGGAGCGTCTACGCGACGTTCGCGGCGTTGGTCGTCACGGGATGCGCCTGGCTGCTGTGTCACTACCTGCTGGCCGATGCGGGCGAGTTCGGCCCGCTGCCGCATCCACTCGAAGCGCTCTGGCTGAAGCTACACGGCGCGGCCGCGATGATCGCGCTGGTGCTCTTCGGATCACTGCTCACCGTGCACATGCGACGAGCCTGGTCGCATCGACGTGGGCGCGCGACCGGCGGCATGCTCGCCGGACTCTTCGTGCTGCTGACGGTGACCGGCTACGGTCTCTACTACGTCGCAGGCGAGTCGGTCCGCGCGTGGATCAGTGTCGTCCACTGGGCGGTCGGACTCGCGGTCCCGCTGCTGCTCGCGGCGCACGTCTACACACTCCGGGCTACGCTGCGGAGCGTCCGCTCCGACTGATCCAGCGATTCCTGATGTATTCTTGATGGCTTCTGTCGGCGCAGGGCCGACCGATATCGTTCCGGAGGTCATACCCTTCAAATGGGCTGCCTCACAACCTTCGAGCCCACAGCATGAGGATCAGACCCAGCATCCACGACGCCCTCTGGATGGCCGTCGGGGCGGCCATCTTGTTGCTGTTCGGCCTGCTGGTGCTTCTCTTCGGCAATCAGCCGAACCCGAATGCTCAACTCGCCCTCAAGGCGCAGCGAGTAAACTTGGTGGGTCGGATGCAACTCGATCTGGCGTCGGCCTCGGAAGCGGAGAAGAGTGCTGTCCTTGCCGTCACCGATCAAGAGTCGCAGGCGTTCGCGAATCAGGCCCGCGCACGCACGGCGGACGTGGAGCGGGAACGGCGAGAATTGGTAGAACTGCTGAACAAAGACGGAACCCAAGGTGAGAAGGACTTGCTTGCCGAATTTTCCCAACGGTTCACCGAGTTCCAGCGGATCGACAACGAGCTGCTGAGCTTGGCGGTCCAGAACACCAACCTCAAGGCGTACGCCTTGACATTCGGCCCGGCCGCGGGCGCCCTCAACGAAATGAGCGCTGCACTCACACGACTTGCGACCGCGAACGCCGATGCACCGGATGCGAGGGACGTGATGTCACTTGCGTATGGCGCGGAGATCGCTGCCCTGCGCATCCAGACCATGCTCCCGCCGCACATCGCGGAGGC
>JAGSPS010000079.1 GCA_018262315.1 Deltaproteobacteria bacterium
CCGAAACGAGACGGCGACCGCCATGCCGATCGATCGCGATACACCCAAGATCACGCTCACCGATCCGGAGGTCCTCGAGCCGTCGGGCGACGAGACCTGCCTGGTTGCGATCTACGGACCGAACCTTGGCCGGCGCTGGTCGCTCGACCGCGATGAAATGATCGTCGGTCGCGAGAACGAGTGTGACGTGATGGTTCCGATCGACACGGTCTCGCGGCGTCATTGCAGGCTGCGCCAGCGCGGCGGCGCCACCTTCGTCGCCGACCTCGATTCGACCAACGGCACCGCGCTGAACGACGACGCGCTCCCGCCCCACGAGGAGTTCACGCTGCGCTCCGGCGACCGGATCCGCGTCGGTTCCGCGATCTTCAAGTTCCTGCGCGGCGGCGACGTCGAATCGCTCTATCACGAAGAGATCTACCGCACGATGATCGCGGACGGTCTCACCGGCGCGCACAACCGGCGCTTCTTCAGCGAGTTCCTGGAGCGCGAGATGGCGCGCTGCGTGCGCCACGGTCGTCCGCTCTCGCTCGTGCTCTTCGACCTCGACCACTTCAAACTCGTGAACGACGGCTTCGGTTACCTGAGCGGCGACGAGGTGCTGCGCGAAGTGGCGAAGCTGGTGCGCGAACAAATCCGCCGCGAAGACTGCTTCGCGCGCTACGGCGGCGAGGAGTTCGCCGTGGTGCTCACCGAAACCAATCTCGAAGCCGCACTCGAGTTCGCCGAGCGGCTGCGCGGGCGCGTCGAGGCGCACGAGTTCAAGGCCGGCAGCGAGTCGATCCCCGTCACGATCTCCGTGGGCGTCGCCGCGATGACCCGGGACACGCGCGATTCCGCCGACTTCCTCACTGCCGTCGACACCCACCTCTACGAAGCCAAGTCCGCCGGCCGCAACCGCATCGCCAGCTGACCCCGCGTTGACTTGGGGACGTCCCTGCTAGGGTTGCCTTAGTTGCCTTGGGGACGTTCCGGAAGGCAACCAAGGCAACGTCGCCAAGAACGTCCCCAAGGCAACGTGACGCGGCGGAGGCGCGATGGCGCTCGATCCCCAGGCTCGATTCTTGCTCGACCAGCTTGCGGCGCAGGGCGGCCTGGAGCTGCAGGAGCTGACGCCCAAGGAGGCGCGTCGGGCGTTCTCGGCGCTGCGACTGCCGATTCCCGCCGAGCCCGTCGCGCACGTCGAGAACCGCAGCATTCCCGGTCCCGCCGGCGCGGTGCCGGTGCGCGTGTACCGGTCCGAAGGCGCCGCGGCGCCCGCCCCTGGCCTCGTCTACTTCCACGGCGGCGGCTGGGTCGTCGGCGACCTCGAGTCGCACGACAACTTCTGCCGCGCGCTCGCGAACCGCACCCACGCGGTCGTCGTGTCGGTGGATTACCGGCTCGCGCCCGAGCACCGCTGCCCCGCCGCTGCCGAGGACTGCTACGCCGCAACGCGTTGGGTCGCCGAACACGGCGCCGCGATCGGCGTCGACGGCGCGCGCATCGCGGTTGCGGGCGACAGCGCGGGCGGCAACCTCGCAGCGGTCGTCGCGCTGCTCGCGCGCGATCGCGGCGGGCCGTCGCTGCGCCATCAGGTGCTGATCTACCCGGTCGCGGATCACGACTTCGAGACGCCGTCGTACCGCGACAACGCCACCGGCTACCTGCTCACCCGCGCGAGCATGCAGTGGTTCTGGAGCCACTACGCCCCGGACGAAGCCCAGCGCAGCGAGGCCCACGCGTCGCCGCTGCGCGCGGAGAAACTCGTCGGGCTCCCGCCCGCGACCGTGATCACCGCCGAGTACGATCCGCTGCGCGACGAAGGCGAAGCCTACGCCGCACGGCTGCGCGAAGCCGGCGTCGCCACCGTGGCGACCCGCTACGACGGCCAGGTCCATGGCTTCGTCAGCCTCTTCGAAGTCTTCGACCAGGGCAAGCTGGCGACCGAGCAGATCACCGCGGCGCTGCGCGCGGCGCTCGCCTAGCCTACGGCTAGAGGGGGAAGCTTCATGAAGAACGCGCTGTCGATACTCGTAGTCGCACTGAGTGTGGCGTTGCTGGCATGCGCTTCGACCCAGGAGACGGCGAGTTCGCAGCCGCCGCCGAGCGGACTCATCTCGGAGGGCGCCGCCACCGCGACCGCAATCGTCGAGAAGATCGACGTCGCGAAGCGCCTGGTCACGCTGCGCAAAGCCGACGGGCAGCTGACGGAGCTACAGGTCGACGAGTCGGTGAAGAACCTGCCGCAGGTGAAGAAGGGCGACCGGGTCGTCGTGAAATACTACGAGTCGCTCGCCTACGAGGTGAACAAGCCTGGCGCGGCGACACCTGGGACTGCCGGCGCCGAGCAGGTCGCGACGGCCGCACCCGGGGCGAAGCCGGGGAGGGTCGCGGCGCGCCAGGTCGAAATCACCACCACCATCGAGGCGATCGACAAGAAGATGTCGATGGTCACGCTGAAGGGCGCCGACGGGAAGCTGACCCCCGTGAAGGTGAGGGACCCGAGCAAGCTCGACCGCGTGCGCGTCGGCGACCTCGTGACGATCACCTACTCGCAGGCGGTCGCGGTGGCAGTGGAGCCCGCGCCGAAGTAGCGGCGGCTGCTCACGGGTGCCACGAGCTGCGTTCGCCTGCGGCTCGCATCGCACCCTCTACACGGATCTGCACAAGCTCGCCACGGCGTTCGCGACGAGGCGCAGCCCCAGCTCTCCAGGCGTCAGGATCGACTCCGGGTGGAACTGAACCGCTGCGATCGACTCGCTCGCGTGTTCGAGCGCCATCACCACGCCGTCTTCCGTCTCCGCCGTGACGCGCAGCTCGGCGGGCAGCGCGCCGCGCAGCGCGTAGAGCGAGTGGTAGCGACCGGCGCGGAAGCGCTTCGGCAGACCGTCGAAGAGCGCGCCGCCCCGCACCTCGATCCACGACGACTTGCCGTGCACCGGGTAGTCGAGCACGCCGAGCTTGCCCCCGAAGTGTTCGACGATGCCCTGCAGGCCGAGACACACGCCGAAGACCGGAATGCCGCGCGCGCGCAACGCGGCGAGCGTGCCCGAAACGTCGAAATCGGACGGGCTCCCGGGGCCCGGCGAGAGCACCGCGAGATCGGGTGCGAGCGCGGCGAGATCGGCGTGCGGGAAGCCGCTCCGCCACGTCTCCACGCTGGCGCCGGTCTGGCGCAGATAGTTGGCGAGCGTGTGTACGAACGAGTCCTGGTGATCGACGAGCAGGATGCGCTTGCCGAGGCCCACCTTCGCGAACGATTCGCGCGGCGTTTCGGGCACGGCACTGTCCGGCCGGCGGATCGCGTCCACCAGCGCCGACGCTTTGACGTGCGTCTCCTCCTCCTCGGCTTCGGGATCCGAGTCGTAGAGCAGCGTCGCGCCGACGCGGATCTGTGCGACGCCGTCCTGCACGCGGATCGTGCGCAGCGTGAGCCCCGTGTTGAGATTGCCGTCGAAGCCGACGAACCCGACGGCGCCGCCGTACCAGGCGCGCGACGAGCGCTCGTGGTCCTCGATGAACTGCATCGCCCACGCCTTGGGCGCGCCCGTCACCGTGACCGCCCACGCATGGCACAGGAACGCGTCGAGCGCGTCGAAATCGGGGCGCAGCGTTCCCTCGACGTGGTCGACGGTGTGGATCAGCCGCGAATACATCTCGATCTGGCGCCGCCCGATCACACGCACTGAACCGGGCTCACAGATGCGCGACTTGTCGTTGCGGTCGACGTCGGTACACATCGTCAGCTCCGACTCGTCCTTCTCGGAGGTGAGCAGCGCCTTGATCTGCTCGGCGTCCTCGATCGCATTGCCCCCGCGGCGGATCGTTCCCGAGATCGGACAGGTCTCGACGCGGCGCCCCTCGACGCGCACGAACATCTCGGGCGACGCGCCGACCAGGTATTCGCTCTCGCCGAGGTTCATCAAGAAGCCATAGGGCGCGGGGTTGCGCCGCCGCAGGCGACCGAAAACACTGGCGGGCGAATCGAGCGCCGACTCGAAGAAGGTCTGGCCGGGCACCACTTCGAAGAGATCACCGCGCCGGAACGACTCCTTCGCGCCCCGCACGACGCCGGCGTACTCGCCGGGCGCGTGGTCGCTCGCTCGTTCGACCTCGGCGCAGCCCGTGTAGGGCGTGGCGACGCCCGTGCGCGGCAGCCCGTGCGTCGAAGCGCCGTCGCTGCGGAACTCGTAGCGGCGCCGCGTCGCGACCTCGCGGCGATGGTCGACGAGCAGCAGCTCGTCAGGCAGGTAGAGCACCAGATCGCGCTGGCGCGCGGGCCGCTCGAGTCGAAGGCGCAGCGGCTCGAACTGCAGTGCGAGGTCGTAGCCGAACGCACCGTAGAGCCCGAGGTGCGCATCGGCATCCGATCCGAAGAGTTCCACCAGCGCGCGCAGCACCGAGAACACCGATGGCTGGCGACTGCGTTCTTCTTCGGGGAAGCGACCCTCGGACTCGCGCACGCTGCAGCGCAGCGACGTCTCGCCCCCCTCGAAACTCGCGACCGCCGCGAGATCCGCGAGCGCGCGCGCGATCGGCGGCAGCAGAACGACACCGCGCGGGTTCAGCGCTTCGATCGCAACGCTGCGCCCGCGCGCCACCAGCACCAGCGCCGGATCGACGAAGCCCATGTCCCAACGCGTGTAGCGACCAGGGTACTCGTAGCTCGACGCCAGCAGCACGCCGCGACGCGCATCGAGCTGCGCCGTCAGCGCGTCGAGCGCAACCCGACCCGCGACGGGTTCGATGCTGCACTCGACGCCGATCCCGCCGCGCGTTTCGTAGCTGCGAACTTCAATCATCGGGACTCTCCTGCAACTTCGTCCCGTCGCCCCCGCGATCGGCTTCTCACATCCACAACGAAAAAAGCCGCCTCGGAGGAGACGGCCTTGGAAGACTTCACGCCCGAACCCGGCAGCCGCCTCAAGGGAGAGAGCGCCACCACCACGGCGTTGCGGTTCGACCAGTTTGCACGTTTCGGACGTTTTGCACGTTTGCGCTTCGAATCATCGCGATCGGCACGTTCCCACAGATCCCTGGAGGCGTCAAGCAGCGGGCCGCAGCTCGGGCTGCGCGCGAAGCATGGTTGCGATCCGTGCGATCGCTTCGTCGATGTCGTCCGTCGAGACGTCGAGGTGCGTCACCGCGCGGAAGCGCCCCGGATCGAGCGGGATCACCCCCACGCCGCATTCATGCGCCGCGCGCGCGAAGCCCATCGTATCCGCCACGCCGAACATCACGATGTTGGTCTCGGGCCACGGATCGACCGGCAAGCCGAGGTTCTGAAGCCCTTCCGCGAAGCGGCGCGCATTCGCATGATCGTCGGCCAGCCGCGCCACGTGGCGGTCGAGCGCATGGAGCGCAGCGGCTGCGATGACGCCCGCCTGCCGCATCCCGCCGCCGAACCTCTTGCGCAGCCGGCGCGCGTGCCCGATCGCGTCGCGCGAGCCGCACAGCACCGACCCGACCGGCGCGCCGAGTCCTTTCGAAAAACAGAACGACAGCGTGTCGAAGTGCGCGGCCCAGCGCTTCGCATCGACGCCCGACGCGACGACCGCATTGAACAGGCGCGCGCCGTCGAGATGGGTGCGCAGGCCTGCGTCGTGCGCGGCCGCGGTGGCGGCGGCGAGCTGCCCGAGCGGGAAGATGCGCCCCCCCGAAGCGTTGTGGGTGTTCTCGACGGCGAGCAGCGACGTCGGTGCAAAGTGCACGTTGGTGGCGGGCAGAACGGCGGCGCGCACGTCGTCTTCGTCGAAGATCCCGCGTCTGCCGACCGTCGTGATCTGTACGCCCGAGAGCGCGGCCGCCCCACCCGCTTCGTAGCGGAGGATGTGCGCGCCCTGGCTCGCGAGCACCGAGTCGCCGTGCCGCGTGTGGACGGCGATCGCGATCTGGTTCGCCATCGTGCCCGAGGGCACGAAGAGCGCGGACTCCTTGCCGACGCGCTCCGCCGCCGCCGCTTCCAGGTGGTTCACGGTCGGATCCTCGCCGAAGACGTCGTCGCCGACTTCGGCGTTCGCCATCGCCTCCCGCATCGCGGGCGTGGGGCGCGTCACGGTGTCGCTGCGCAGGTCGATCAGTCGCATCGCGCGCAGAGTATCGCCCGCTCGCAGCGAGCGCAGCCGTCGATCGCGGAGCTGAGCGAAGATCATCGACGTCGGCCGCGTTACGATCGAGGCCGCGGGTCTCGAGCCGGACGCGGTGCGACGGCGCACTCGCGTCGTGAACGCCGGGCAATGACGGTCCGCGTCAGGAGCCCGCGCGCGTCGGCAACTCGAGCTTCGGCTCGTCGGGATGGCGCCGGTACAGGATCACCGTGTGGCCGATCAGCCCGACGAGCACCGCGCCGCCGACCCGTGCCAGCTCGGCGGCCGCCGCGCGCTTGTCGGAGGGCGCCCGCATCCGGACCTTCACCAGCTCGTGTACCGCGAGCGCTTCGCGCAGCGCGCGCAGCACGCCCTCGCTGAGACCGTCATCGCCGACCCACACGATCGGCTCGAGTCGCTGCGCGAGCGAGCGCAGGTAGCGCTTCTGGAAGCCGGCGAGTTCGGGGGAAGCGGGGGGGCGATCGGGCATCGCGGCGCAGCATAGAGCGAGGCGGAAACGGCGCGAGCGCGCGGGAAATCGCGACGACCCGAGGCCGCCCGGCTTGCCACCTCGCGGCGCGCGCGGCATCCATGCGCCGTGAACCCGAAGCGCCGCGTCGGCCTGCTGCTCGGGCTGTCCTATGTGGGCTTCGTGAGCTTGGGCCTGCCCGACGGCCTGCTCGGCGTCGCATGGCCGTCGATTCGCGCGCGCTTCGGGCTCGAACTCGATGCGCTCGGTCCGCTGCTGGTCGCGCTCACCGGTGGCTACGTCTTCGCGAGCTTTTCGAGCGGGCGACTGCTCGCGCAGATCAATCTCGGCGCGCTGCTCGCGGCGAGCTGCGCCGCGACCGCGGCGAGTCTGCTCGGCTATGCACTCGCGCCCGCCTGGTCCGTGCTGGTCGGTTTCGGTCTCCTCGCGGGACTCGGCGCCGGTGCGATCGACGCCGCGCTCAACACCTACGTCGCCACCCACCACAGCGCGCGCACGCTCAACTGGCTGCACGCCTGCTACGGCGTCGGCGCGGCGAGCGGGCCCGTCGTGATGACGAGCGTGCTGACGGCAGGACGTCCCTGGCAACGCGGTTACTTCCTGGTGGCGCTCGGTCAGATCGCGCTCGCGCTCTGCTTCCTCGTCACGCGCTCTTCGTGGCCCACAGTGGCGGGCGACGTGCGCGACGGCGCGTCCCGCGCTGCGAAGACCGCGACCGGTCGCGCAACGCTCTCGCTGCCCGCCGCCTGGCTCGGCATGGCGGCGTTCTTCCTCTATGTCGGCCTCGAGCAATCGGCCGGCGCGTGGGCGTACAGCTTCTTGACCGAAGCGCGCGGCGTCGGGATCGCTGCGGCCGGCACCTGGGTGACGCTCTACTGGGGCGCACTCACCGTGGGACGCGTGGTGTTCGGCATCCTCGCCGGTCGCGCGCGACTCGACGCGCTGGTGCGCGGCGCGCTCGTCGCGATCGCCGCCGCGGCGGCGCTCGTCGCGTTCGATCCCTTCCCCACCGCCAGCCCGATCGGCCTCGCACTGCTCGGCTTCGCGTGTGGACCGATCTTCCCGTCGCTGATCGCCTCGACGGCGCGGCGGCTCGGCGCCGCACACGCCGCCAACGGCGTCGGCTTCCAGGTCGCGGCGGCCGCCCTCGGGCAGGCGCTGATCCCGTGGCTGGTCGGCGGCATTGCACAGCACAGCAGCCTCGACGTGCTCGGTCCGCTGCTGCTCGGCTTCGCGGTCGTGCTGATCGCGGTGCACGAGTTGCTCGCGCGCTCCGCTAGCGTGGCTTCGAGCGAGGTCGCAGCCATCGCGTCCTGACCCGCACGGCTGCCGTTCCGGAGGTGACGTGACACGAGCGGACGACAAGACGCGCTGGGATCCGGCACAGTACCAGCGCTTCGAGCGCGAGCGCTCGCAACCGTTCCACGATCTCGTCGCGCGCATTCCCGGAGGACTTGTGCGGCGTGCGGCCGATCTCGGCTGTGGCACCGGCGAACTGACGCGCAGCCTGCTCACGCGTTGGCCCGACGCCGAGATCGTCGGTGTCGACTCTTCGGAGACGATGCTGGAGCGCGCCGGGGCGCACGCCACTTTGAGCGCGCCGCCGGCGCGGCTGCGCTTCGTGCACGCCGATCTGCGCAACTGGGAGCCACCCGCGCCGCTCGATCGCATCGTGTCGAACGCGGCGCTCCAGTGGGTGGCCGATCACGACGCGCTGCTCGCGCGCCTGCTCGGCTTCCTCGCGCCGGGCGGCGCGCTCGCCGTGCAGATGCCGCACAACGACGATTCGCCCACGCAGGAAATCCTGCGCGCGCTTTGGCGCGAGGCGCGTTTCGCGTCCCAACTCGGCGACGCGCCGCGCGACCGGCGCGTCGCCGAGTCGTCGTGGTACGGCGAGCGCCTGCTCGATCTCGGCTGCGATGTCGAGGTGTGGGAAACCGTCTACCTGCACCGCATGGAAAACGCCGCGGCCATCGTCGAATGGGTGAAGGGGACGGCGCTGCGCCCGGTGCTCTCGCGGCTCGACACTGCGGCGCGGGAAGCCTTCCTCGCCGCCTATCGCGAACGCGTGCGCGACGCCTACCCGAACGGACCCCACGGCACCTGGTTCCCGTTCCGCCGGCTCTTTTTCGTCGCGACGCGCCGCGGTAAGTAGACGGGAGGCCGACACGAAGTGGGCAAAGCCCCTCGAACCCTCCTCGAATTCTTCTGTGTCCCTCGAAAACGGGCCCGCATTCGTTCGTTCCGGGGTTAGGCTGGACTTGCCCGCTCACCCCCAGTCTCCATGGAGGATTGGAATCATGTCGATTGGAAGTCGCGCCTCGGCGGAGTTTCTCGGCACGTTCTGGTTGGTACTCGGCGGTTGCGGCAGCGCCGTCATCGCCGCCGCGTTCCCGCAGGTCGGGATCGGCCTGCTCGGTGTCGCGCTCGCCTTCGGCTTGACCGTCCTCACGATGGCGTATGCGATCGGCCACGTGTCGGGCTGCCATCTCAATCCCGCGGTGTCGGTGGGACTCGTCGCGGGCGGCCGCTTCCCGGCCGGCGAGCTGCTCCCGTACGTGGTCGCGCAGGTCGCGGGCGCAATCGTCGCGGCCTTCGTGCTCTCGGTGATCGCGAGCGGCAAACCCGGCTTCGATCTGGTGGCGTCGGGCTTCGCGGCGAACGGCTATGCCGAGCACTCGCCCGGCAACTACTCGATGGTCGCGGCGCTGGTCACGGAAGTGGTGATGACCTTCATGTTCCTGATGATCATCCTCGGCTCGACCGACAAGCGCGCACCGGCCGGCTTCGCGCCGATTGCAATCGGGCTCGGTCTCACGCTGATCCATCTGATCAGCATCCCGGTGACCAACACGTCGGTGAACCCGGCGCGCAGCACGGGACCGGCGCTCTTCGTGGGCGGCTGGGCGATCGGGCAGCTCTGGCTGTTCTGGGTGGCGCCGATCGTGGGCGCCGCGCTCGCGGGCATCGGGTACCGCACGCTCTTCGAAGAGAAGTGACGGCACAGGGCGAGGCGCGTCGCGCCTCGCTCTGCGTTCCGCGATCGGCGGCAGGCTGACTCCGAGTCCCGTTTGTGCCCACCTAAGTGGCGGGTTAGCTTGGCCTTTTCTCGCGAGGACCGAATGCCCGACGCCCCCGCCGCGGCTCGTTACCCGAGCGTCGATCCGCAGCCGCGCTTCCCCGAGATCGAGAAGCGCGTGCTCGCGTACTGGGCGCGCGAAGGGATCTTCCAGGCGTCGGTCGAGGCACGACCCGCCGGCGCAAATGGCGCCAACGAGTTCGTCTTCTACGACGGCCCGCCGTTCGCGAACGGGCTGCCGCACTACGGGCATCTCGTCACCGGTTTCGTGAAGGACATCGTGCCGCGCTACCAGACGATGCGCGGGCGCCGCGTCGAGCGTCGCTTCGGCTGGGACTGCCACGGATTGCCCGCCGAGATGGAGGCGGAAAAAGAGCTCGGCGTCAGCGGCCGCGCGCAGATCCTCCAGTACGGGATGGCGCGCTTCAACGACCACTGCCGCCATTCGGTGATGCGCTACACGCAAGAGTGGGAGCGCTACGTCACCCGCCAGGCGCGCTGGGTCGACTTCCGGAACGACTACAAGACGATGGACCTCTCCTACATGGAGAGCGTCCTGTGGGCGTTCAAGCAGCTCTGGGACAAGGGCCTGATCTACGAGGCCGAGCGCGTGCTGCCCTATTCGTGGGCGGCCGAGACGCCGCTCTCGAACTTCGAGACGCGCCTCGACGATTCGTATCGCGAGCGCCAGGACCCCGCCGTCACCATCCGCTTTCAGGTCGAGGCGCCGACCTCCGAGCAGCCGACCGAGTTCTGGGCGTGGACGACGACGCCGTGGACGCTGCCGTCGAACCTCGCGCTCGCGGTCGGCCCCGAGATCGACTACGTGCTGCTGCGGCTCGCACCCTCGGGAGGAATGGGCGAGCGGCGCGTGCTGATCGCGGAAGCGGCGCGCGAGCGCTTCGCCAGGGAACTGGAGGGCGCCACGACCCTCGCGACGCGCAAGGGCGCCGCATGGGGCGGCCTGCCGTATCGCCCGCTCTTTCCGTTCTTCGCGAATACCGAGAACGCCTTCCGCGTGCTCGCCGCCAACTTCGTCGCCACCGACGAGGGCACCGGCGTCGTGCACCTGGCGCCGGGCTTCGGAGAGGACGACCTCGAAATCTGTCGCGCAGTCGGGATCCCGGTCGTCTGCCCCATCGACGACACGGGCCGCTTCACGCACGAGGTCGGGCCGTGGGCCGGTCATCAGGTCTTCGACGCCAACCCCGAGATCATCAAGGCGCTCAAGGCGCGCGGCGACGTCGTGCGCCACGAGACGATCGT
>JAGSPS010000302.1 GCA_018262315.1 Deltaproteobacteria bacterium
CGTGCGCGCGAGCTTCACCTTGTCGGGCCAGCGCGACAGCGCCTCGGAGGCCAGGCCGATGCCTTCGATCACGTGGGCGTCGGCGTCGATCGTGAGCGCCATCGGGTCCTCCGCTCCGCACCGTGCCGAAGCGCTGCCACGGTATCACGAGCGACGGCGATCGCGCGCAGGTCGCCTGCTACGCGGGTTCGCTCCCCGGCGCGAAGCAGATGGTCTTCGCTTCCAGGTAGGCGCGCAGTCCTTCCGGCCCCAGCTCACGCCCCACGCCCGACGACTTGAAGCCGCCGAAGGGACTCGTCATCGCCATCATGAAGAAGTTGACGTTGTAGGTGCCGGTGCGGACCTGGCGCGCAATCTCGAGGCCGCGCGCGGGATCCGACGTCCACACCGAGCCCGAAAGGCCGTACACGGAGTCGTTGGCGATGCGCAGCGCATCGGCTTCGTCCTCGTACGGGATCGCGGCGAGCACCGGCCCGAAGATCTCTTCCTGCGCGATCGTCATGCGGTTGTCGACGTCGGCAAACAGCGTCGGCTCGACGAACCAGCCGCGCGCGAACTGCTTGGGCCGTCCGCCACCGACGACGCAGCGCGCGCCTTCCGCCTTGCCCTTCGCGATGTAGCCGAGCACGCGTTCGCGCTGGCGATCAGCGACCAGCGGGCCGATCTCGGTGGTCATCTCGCTCGGATCGCCGACCTTCAGCTTGCCGATCGCCGCCGCCAGCGCCTCGACTCCCTCGGCGTAGCGCGAGCGCGGCAGCAGCACGCGCGTCTGCGCGACGCAGGCCTGGCCGTTGTTCATGGTGCCCGCGCCGACGATCTGCGGGATCACCGCGTCGAAGTTCGCGTCGTCGCACACGATCGCGGCGGACTTGCCGCCGAGTTCGAGCGTCACGCGGCGCAGGCGCTGGCCGCACGCGGCCGCGATGCGGCGGCCCGCCGCGGTGCTGCCGGTGAAGCCGACCTTGTCGACGCCCGGATGTGTCACCAGGTATTCGCCGACCTCGCGGCCGGCGGGCAGGATGCTGACGACGCCTTTCGGCACGCCGGCTTCGTCGAGCGCGTCGGCGAGGATGTAGGCGTCGAGCGGCGTTTCGGGCGCCGGCTTCACCACGATCGTGCAGCCGGCCGCGAGCGCCGGCGCGAGCTTCAACATGATCGTGAAGAGCGGCACGTTCCATGGCACGATCGCCGCAGCGACGCCGACCGGTTCCTGCCGCACCAGCGCGGAGCCGATGAACGACGGCCGGCGCTCCTCGAACGCGAACGTGCGCGCGAGCTTCGCGTAGAAGTCGAGCACCATGTTCGTCGCGAAGACCTGGCCCGCGTGCGAGAAGCTCATCGGGCAGCCCATCTCGGCCGTGATCGTCGAGGCGATGTCGGCCGCGCGCTTCTGCAGCGCGGCGAGCAGACGGTCGAGCACGTCGGCGCGATCGGAGGGCGCGCTGCGCGGCCACGGTCCGGCGTCGAACGCCTCGCGCGCGATCGCGACGGCGCGATCCACGTCGGCCTCCTGCGCTTCCGGGACGCGACCGATCCGCTCCTCGGTGAACGGCGAGCAGACGTCGATGAAGGCGCTGCTCGAGGGCTTCTCGTGATTCCCGCCGATGTACAACGTGTCCCGAATGATCATCGCCAACCTCCAAAGTCACTCGAAGCCGTGCCTGGTTCGGCCGCGTCGGCGGCCGAACGGGATCATGAGTGGAACTCGCGAACCTGGCAACCCACTTGACCCGTCTTTGGCTCGTCGCCGTCCGGCGGCGAGCGGGATCATGAGTTGGGGCAGCGGACGCCGGTGCCGTCGATTCCGCAGTAGCCGCCCGGATTCTTCTCGAGGTATTGCTGGTGATAATCCTCGGCGTAGTAGAAGTGCAGGGCGCCGCCGGGCGCCTGGCCCTCCGGAGCATCGGGAGGGATCTCCCGGATCTCGGTGGTGATCGCGCCGAAGCCCGCGCGCTCGAGTTCCTTCTGGAACTCCTCGCACGACGCGCGCGCGGCCTGCAGCTGCGCCGGTGAGGTGGCGTAGATCGCGGAGCGGTACTGCGTGCCGACGTCGTTGCCCTGCCGCATGCCCTGGGTCGGGTCGTGGTTCTCCCAGAAGATGCGCAGCAGCGCCGCGTAACTCGTCTTCGCGGGATCGAAGACCACACGCACGGCCTCGGTGTGGCCAGTCATGCCGCTGCAGACTTCGCGGTAGCTCGGGTTCGGCGTCGAACCGCCCGCGTAGCCGACCGCCGTCGAGTACACGCCCGGTGCCTGCCAGAAGATCCGCTCGGCGCCCCAGAAACAGCCCATCGCGAAGACCGCCTCCTCGAAGCCGGTCGGCCAGGGCGGCGCGAGCGGTGTCCCGAGCACGACGTGTTCGCGCGCAACGGGCACGGGTTCGGCGCGACCCGGGAGCGCAGGGCGGGGCCGCGGACGCCGGGGCCTGTCACCAGAGATCGCCATCTGCGGTTCTCCTCTCGCGCCCAGCGTAGCCGGGGCAAACTCATGATGTCGCCGCTCGCCGTCGGCTCGCTACGCGGGAGCAGAGCATGATGTCGCCGCTCGCCGTCGGCTCGCTACGCGGGAGCAGAGCATGATGTCGCCGCTCGCCGTCGGCTCGCTACGCGGGAGCAGCAGGGTTTGGTCTAGGTTGAGGGTTCGTCAGTTCGGGAGAACGCCATGGGCATCGACGATCTCATCCTGGTGAGCGTGGACGATCACGTGGTCGAACCGCCCGACCTGTTCGAGCAGGCGCTTCCGGTCCAGTACAAGGCGCGCGCGCCGCGCGTGATCCAGAACGAGAAGGGCGACGACATCTGGACCTTCGAGGGCCGCATGCTCCCGAACATCGGACTCAACGCCGTTGCCGGTCGTGTGCCAGCGGAATACGGGATGGAGCCGACGTCGTATCGCCAGATGCGCAAGGGCTGCTACGACGTCCACGCGCGCATCGACGACATGAACGTGAACGGCGTCCTCGGCTCGATGTGCTTCTCCTCGTTCCCCGGACTCTGCGGGCGGCTCTGGTGCATGGCGCGGGACAGGGAGCTCGCCGCCGCGCTGTCCCAGGCGTACAACGACTGGCACGTCGACGAATGGTGCGCGGCGTACCCGGGTCGCTTCCTGCCGCTCGGCATGATCCCGATGTGGGATCCGCAGCTCGCCGCCGGCGAGGTGCGACGCCTGGCGCGCAAGGGCTGCTACGCGATCTCGCTCTCCGAGAACCCCGTCAGCCTGAAGCTGCCGAGTTATCACGATGACGCCTACTGGGATCCAATCTGGAAGGCATGCGTGGACGAGGGCGTCGCGGTCTGCATCCACATCGGCACCGGAACCGGCATCCCTACGCCGTCGATGGACACGCCGATCGACGCGTCGATCCTCGCGACGCCGATGACGATTGCAAGCTGCGCGGCGGGTCTGCTGTTCTCGCAGGCGCTCCGGCGCTGGCCGACGCTCACCTTCGTGCTCTCCGAGGGCGGCACCGGTTGGGTGCCGTATTTCCTCGATCGCGCCGACTACGTCTACGAGCACCACCACCAGTGGACCGGCCAGGATTTCGGCGCGGTGAAGCCCAGCGAGGTGTTCCGCCGCCAGATCGTCTCATGCTTCTTCGAAGATCCGGTCGGCGTCGAGCTGCGGCACAAGGTCGGGATCGACATGATCGCCTGGGAGTGCGATTACCCGCACTCCGATTCCACCTGGCCGCAAGCGCCCGAACGGCTGTGGCCGGTGCTCGCGGATCTGCCCCGGGGCGACGTCGACAAGATGACCCACGCGAACGCGATGCGGATTTTCCGCTACGACCCGTTCGCGACGATCCCGCGCGCGCAGTGCAGTGTCGGCGCGCTGCGCGCCCAGGCGAAGCACGTCGATCTGACGCCGATCCGCGGCGTCGGCGGGCGGCCGCCGGGCCTGGGCGCGGGCGAAGTCGTGCGGATGGGACAGATCGCGAAGCAACTCGCCGGCGCGCTCGACGGCTGATGGAAGGCTCGGATCCCGATCCAAGACGGGCCGCTGCGCGGTCCCGCCGTGCTGCGCCTGCTTTGGATCGTTGCTGCGAGGCGCGCGTGCGGTGGACTCGGCCGAAACGTCCTCGGCGGACGGAGGCCAGCGGCTTCGCGGCGAGAGTTGGCAGACCGCCTGCGGATTGTTTCGGCCGAGTCCCCCGCCCGCGCTGGGCT
>JAGSPS010000303.1 GCA_018262315.1 Deltaproteobacteria bacterium
CAGCTCGGCGACCGCGCGGGATGCGTCGCGCGCGAAGTGACCAAGGTGCACGAGGAGTTCGCGCGCGGGACGCTCGTCGAACTCGCCGAGCGCTTCGCGGGCGGTGCGCGCGGCGAGGTGACGATCGTGGTCGGGGGCGCGAGCGAAGCCGAGCGCGCGGCGTCCGCGGCAGCGCGACCCGGTGCGCAACCGTCCGATCTCGACGCGCGGATTGCCGTGCTCGCGGCCCAGGGACTCCACGCGAAGGAGATCGCCGCCGCGATCGCGGCCGAGGCGGGGCTGTCGAAACGCGCGGCGTACACGCGCGTGATTGCGTCGCGCAGGGGCGGGGAGCGCTGACAGGGTTGCCGGGAATCGGGCGAGCGCCGCATTGGGATCGACACGGCGCGGGCGGAGCAGAGGAGCAACGGCGGGCGTTTCCCGAGAGACGAAGGGGACAGTCCCGCCGTCCGCGTGTCCGACTCCGAGATGCGTCGCACACCGAGCGCGGACGGAGGGACAGTCCCCTTCGTCCTCGATTGGGGCGCGGGGAGGGCTCGGTGGCGTCAGGGCGCGTCGCCCAGCAACTCGAGCAAGCCCCCTTCGTCGAGTACCGCGACGCCCAGCTCGGTCGCCTTGGCGAGCTTGCTGCCCGGCTCGGCGCCCGCCACCACGTAACTCGTCTTCTTCGACACCGACGCGACGACCTTGCCGCCCGCGTCTTCGATGCGCCGCTTCGCTTCTTCGCGCGTGAAGCTCGGCAGCGTTCCGGTGAGCACGAAGGTCTTGCCGGCGAGCGGGCCCTCGCCGCGCCGTCGCGGCGCTGCGCGCGGCCACGAAACGCCCAGGGCGAGGAGGTCCGCAACCTCCTTGCGGTTGCGTTCGTCGGCGAAGAAACGCACGACGCTCTCGGCAATCGTCGGACCCACGCCTTCGATTGCATCGATCTGCGCCTGGTCGGCGCCCATCAGCGCGTCGAGATCGCCGCCGAAGGCATCGGCGATGAGCTGCGCCACGCCTTCGCCGACGTGGCGGATGCCGAGCGCGTAGAGGAAGCGCGCAAACGTGGTCTGGCGGGCGCGTTCGAGCGCCGCGACCCGGTTGGCAGCCGACTTCTCGCCCATGCGTTCGAGGTCGGCGAGCGTGGCGGCGTCGAGCCGGAACACGTCGGAAACGCGCGTCACGAGGCGCTGCGCGACGAGTTGCTGCACGA
The DNA here is from genome assembly GCA_018262315.1 of Deltaproteobacteria bacterium. Taxonomy (GTDB): domain Bacteria; phylum Myxococcota_A; class UBA9160; order UBA9160; family PR03; genus PR03. Next base: position 1,193 of record JAGSPS010000303.1, read on the forward strand.
GCTTCTCGCCGAGCCCCTCGATGTCGAGCGCGCCGCGGCTCGCGAAGTGCCGCACGTTGTTGGCGAGCTGCGCGGGGCAATCGAGATTCGGGCAGCGCGTGACGGCTTCGCCTTCGAGTCGCACGACCTCGGAGCGGCACACGGGACAGTGGCTCGGCATCTTCCAGCGCCGCGCGCCGCGCGGGCGCTTGTTCGCCACCACCGCGACGATCTGCGGGATCACGTCGCCCGCGCGCTGCACCACGACGGTGTCGCCGACGCGCACGTCCTTGCGCTCCACTTCGTCCTGGTTGTGGAGCGACGCATTCGAGACCGTGACGCCGCCCACGAAGACCGGCCGCAGCTTCGCAACCGGCGTGAGCGCCCCGGTCCGGCCCACCTGCACGTCGATCGCTTCGATCACGGTGGTTTCCTGCTGCGGCGGAAACTTGAAGGCGATCGCCCAGCGCGGCGAGCGCGGCAGATTGCCGATCTCCTGTTGCCACGCGATGCGGTTCAACTTGAAGACGGCCCCGTCGACCTCGATGGGGAGCCGCTCGCGTTCCCCGAGCACGCGCTGGTAGAAGGCGAGCGCGGCGTCGAGATCGGCGCACAGCGCGCACTCCTCGGACACGCGGAAGCCCCACTCGCGCAGCACGCCGAGCGCCGCGAACTGGGTCGTCGTGTCCGCCGGCAGGCCTTCGGCGATCGCATAGGCGCGGAACTCGAGCGAGCGCAGCCGCACGACGTCCACGTCCTCGCGCTGGCGCAGCGATCCGGCCGCCGCGTTGCGCGGATTCACGAAGGGTTCGTCGCCGCGCGCTTCGCGGAGCCGGTTGAGGCGCCGGAAGGCGCGCAGCGGCAGCACGACTTCGCCGCGCACCGACGCGCGCCGCGGCGGCTCGGCGGTCGCGAGCGCCGGCGGAATGCTGAGCACGAACCTCAGATTGGCGGTGACGTCCTCACCGATGCGCCCGTCGCCGCGGGTCGCGCCCACCGCGAACTTGCCGTTTTCGTACACCAGCTCGACGGCGGCTCCATCCAGCTTGAGCTCGCCCACGTAATCCACGGGCGCGTCAGACCCCAGCAGCCGGCGGACGCGCTCGTCGAAGGCGCGGAACTCGGCCTCGTCCATCGCGTTCTCGAGTGACAGCATCGGGACGCGATGCTCGAAGGGCGCGAAACTCGCCTCCGTGGCGGGGACACCTACCCGCTGGGTCGGTGAATCCGGGCGCGCCAGATCGGGCCAGATGGCCTCGAGTTCGGCGAGTTCCCGGCGCAGTCGGTCATACTCGGCGTCCGTGATCTCCGGCTGGTCGCGCAGGTAGTAGAGGGCGTCGTGACGGGCGATCTCGGAAATGAGCCATTCGATGCGCCGTTCGGCCTTCGCACGATCGGATTTCGCCACGATACGTCCAAGCCCCGCGGGCGCTTTCGGTAAAGGCCGGGAGCGATCCCGGCGATGAAACGGGTAGCCCGGCCCAGCGGCCGCAACCACCCGAGCGCGCAGCGGATGGCGACGCTGTGCCCCAGGAGTGACGGACGCGTGCAAGGCCCGATTGCAGACGAGCCGCGTGACGACGAGCTGCACAGGCTGCTCGACGCCACGACCGACGGTCTCGCGCTGGTTCGCGCGGGACGGCTGGTGTGGGCCAACGCGTCGCTCGCCCGGCTCGCGGGCGCGCCCGATGCCAAGGATCTCGTTGGCACACCGCTCGACGAAGTGTTCGTCGATGCGGGTCACGGGCTTCCGACCGGCGCCGCCGACGGGCCGATTCACTGCCGCCTCGCGCGCCCGGGGCAGGAGCCGCGCGCGGTGGTCGTCGAGCCGATCATCGCCGAGCGAAGCGGCGCGCTCTCGCGCCCTCCGCCTCCCGCTCTCGATTCGCGCACGACCCGCGCGCTGCGCGTGCGCGACGTCACCGACCTGCATACGCTCGAGTCCGAAGTGCTGCGCAGCGGCCGCCAACTCCACGACGCGAACCGCGAAGTGGTCGCGTTGCGCGAACGGCTGCGCGTCGAGACCGCCGAGCGCGAAGAGATCCTCACCGTGGTGAGCCACGAACTGCGCACACCGATCACGGTGATCGCCGGCTTCAACCGGCTGCTGCTCGCGGGTTCTGTGGGCCCACTCACGGAGCGACAGACACACTTCCTCGAAGAGAGTCAGAAGAGCTGCCAACGGCTCAACAACTTCGTCGCGAACCTGCTCGAAGCCGCGCGCCAGGGCGCATGCGTCGGTCCGCTCGAGGTCACCGAAGCGCCGATCCGGCCGACGATCGACGCCGTGCTCGAACTGCTCGAGCCGCTGTTGCGCGAGGGAGGCGTCGCGGCGGCCGTCGAGATCGATGCGGCGACGCCGCGCGCGCGCTTCGACCCGCCGCGCATCGAGCAGGTGCTGACGAACCTGATCGGCAACGCGCTCCGCTACGCGCCGCGCGACTCCACGATCGAGGTCGCCGCCCGCTACGCCGAGGCAGCCGGGCGCGACTTCGTCGAGATCTCGATCGCCGACGCAGGACCCGGCGTGCCGGAGCGCGAACGCGGGCGCATCTTCGAGCCGTACGTCCAGATCGAGGCGCAGCGCGCCGGCGGTCTGGGACTCGGGCTCGCGATCTGCAAGCGCATCGTCGAGGCGCACGGCGGCGCGATCCACGTCGAAGCGCGTGCCGAGGGGGGAAGCCGCTTCGTGTTCCGCCTGCCGGCAGCGACGCCCCTGCTCGACGGGGGTGCGTGATGCCGGCCCAGCGTCCCACCCGGCACGGTTCCGATCCGCTTCCGTCCGCGCACGCGCGCCGCGTCCTGGTGGTCGACGATGCCGAGGGCATCCGCACCTATCTCGCGAATCTGCTCGAACTGCGCGGCTTCCAGGTGGACACCGCGGAAGACGGCCGCCGCGCGATGGCGCTGCTCGACGCGGGCGCCAATCCCGACGTCGTGCTGATGGACGTGATGATGCCCGGCATGGACGGGCTCGAGACGCTGCGCCGCATGCCGGCCGCGCCAGCACGATCGTGCAGGCCATGCAGCTCGGCGCTTCGGACTACCTGAACAAGCCCTTCGAAGAAGGGGAGCTGGAGGCGACGCTGCGCGTCGTGCTCGAGACGCGCGAACTGGAGCAGGAGCGCTCGCGGCTCCTCGAAACACTGGAAGAGGGCACGCGGACGGTCGCCTGGCATGGCGAGGCGATGCGCGGCGTGCGCGCGGTGATCGAGCAGATCGCGGTGACCGACGTCACGGTGCTGATCAGCGGCGAGAGCGGCGTCGGCAAGGAACTCGTGGCGCGCGAGATCCACCGGCGCTCGCCGCGCGCGAACCGGCCGTTCGTGAAGGTCAATTGCGCGGCGCTCCCCGAAGACCTGCTCGAATCCGAACTCTTCGGCTACGAACGCGGCGCCTTCACCGGTGCGGTGTCGCGCAAGCCGGGCAAGTTCGAGATCGCCGACACCGGCACGATGTTCCTCGACGAGATCGGGGAGATGAGCCCGCCGCTCCAGGCCAAGCTGCTCCAGGTGCTGCAGGACGCCACCTTCTCGCGTCTCGGCGGCAACCGCGAGATCCGCGTCGACGTGCGCGTGCTGTGCGCCACCAACCGGACGCTCGAGCAGATGGTGGCCGAGGGAACCTTCCGCGAGGATCTCTACTACCGGCTCAACGTCGTCGACGTGCGCATCCCGCCGCTGCGCGAGCGTCGCGATGAAGTGTCGGGCTTCGTGGAGATGTTCCTGCACCGCTACTCGATCAAGTACGGCAAGCCGCTGCGCAAGCCGAGCCCCGCGCTCGTGCGCGCGATGGAGCGCTACGCGTTCCCCGGCAACGTGCGCGAGCTGGAAAACCTCATCAAGCGCGTGGTCGTACTGGAGAGCGAGGACAGCGTCGTCGCGGAACTGCTCGGCGGCGATCGCATGCACGGCGCCGCCGATCGCCTGCAGATCGTGATCGACGAGCTGGCGGCGACGGCGGGCCTGCTGCCGCTCAAGGAAGTCGCCCGGCGCGCCTCGCTCGAGGCCGAGCGCGCCACCATCGACCGCATCCTCCAGCGCACCCAGTGGAACCGCAAAGCCGCCGCGCGCCTGCTGGGCGTCTCGTACAAGACGCTGCTGCAGAAAATCCGCGACTGCGGGCTGGAAGAGGCCTGAGCTCGCGCTCAGGCGGGTTCGATCTCGACGTCGATCCGGAGGCGATCCGCCTCGTGTTCGAGTGCCTCGCCGAGCAGCGCGAGGTCGAGCCGCTCGGGTACTTCCACCGTCATCGTCAGCTCGTAGTGTGGCGAGCCGCCCTCGCCGGGACGACCGCGCGTCGCGAGATCGGCGATGTTGACCTGGTGTTCTGCGAGCACGCGGCAGATGCCGGCGACGATGCCGGCCTTGTCGGCGCCGGCCGCAAGCACTCGCATCGCGACGTGCCCCGGCGCCGGAACGGGCCCGCGCGGCTGGCCTTCGAGGCCGCGCAGCAGAATCGTCAGGCCGTGATCGCGCTCGAGGCGCTTGGCGCCCTGTGCCAGGCGATTGCCGGCGCCGGCCGCTCCCGACGACGCCAACAGGATCACCGCGAAGTCGCTGCCGAGGATCGTCATGCGCGAATCCTCGAGATTGGCGTCGCTGTCGAAGACGAGCTGCGCGAGCTCGGCGACGAGACCGGGGCGGTCCTGGCCGATCGCGGAGAGGATGTACCAGCGCTTCATCGCTGCACTCCCGGCAGAGGGGAAAACCAAGCTAGCACGCTCATCGGATCGCGACGGCGGCCGCTCCGGTCGCGTCGAGATCCCAGTCGACGGCGAGCGAACGCGCACCGTCGTCGAGCCGCAGTCGCGCGATCCGGCCGTCCCGTGCGAGCGACGGCTGCGCGTTGGAGGCCGCGCCGAAGCGCAGCCAGAAGCCGCCGAGCCACGGCAGCGTCGCGTCCGCCTCGACGACCAGCCGCCGCATCTCGCGTGTCTCGTTGAAGTGTTCGTGGAGCGGCGCGAGCTGCTCGCGCGCGTCGCCGCCGAGCGCGCGCACCGAACACGCCGCCTGCGACGCGTCCGGGTGCAGATGCAGGCGACTCGCGATGGGATGGCGACCGCTACCCAGCACGGCGTCGAGCACCCACAGCTCGTCCTCCCCGACGAGCCAGAGGCGCTGCGGCTGCGGCGCGCCGGCGAGCCACGCGTAGCCGTCGTGCGCTGCGACGAGCCACTCGAAGCGATCGCTCGATCCGCGCGCGATGGTGCGCGCGCGGCCGTGACGACCCGAGCGAAAGCTCGACCACGCTTCGAGCAGCTCGGCGCCGTCGAGTTGCACGGTGTTGTGCGCCGCCGTCGAGCGCAGGTGGCGGCGCAGCGGTCCGTCCGCGTAGGCGGCGGTGCCGGTGTCGGTGACGACGCGCACGGCTCCATGGCTCACGTCGAACGCGAGCAGATCGGCGTGCGCGTGCCCGAGCTGATGGTCGGGACCGTGGGGTCCCGCGCGCAGCACGCAGCGCAGCGGACCGCGCGAGAGCCGCACGAGCCCGCTCGCGTGCTCGGGTGCGCGGGGCGCCAGCGGGCTTTCGAGCGCGCGCACCTGGGCGAGCAGCCGCTGCACGTCCACTTCGCCGCGCCAGCCGTCGCCGAGCATCGGGATGTCGCCGTCGCCGAGCAGGATGCTTTCGAGGAAGCCTGCTGCGCGTGCCACGGCGTCGCGCAGCCAGCCGGGCGACGCGTCGCCGCAGAGCGCGCGCACTTCGACGAGGTCGGCGAGGCAGACGGCGTGATACATCGGACAGCGCTCGACGTGCGCGCCGCAGCCACAGAGTTCGTGCGCGAAGGCGAGCGCCGCGGTGTCGCGGAAGAGATGATTCCCGAGCAGGTCGAGGGCGAGGTTGTCGCGCAGGAAGAGCGCGTGGCGCGCGATCTCGCTCCCGAGCCACGACGCCTCGGGATCGCCGTCGCGCAAGCCGAAGAGCGCCCCCGCGGCCGCCCAGTGCACGAGCCGCGTCGCGACGGCGCGCTCGTTCCACGCGACGCGCTGGAAGCCCGGCTTCGCGATCGGCTGTGCATCGGTATAGGCGTGCGCCAGCGCGAAGAAGCCGTCGCGGAACGACGCGTCGCGCGTCGCCCGATAGGCGAGCGCGAGGTCGATCGCGTAGGAGAACTCGTGCAGATGCGTCTTCCAGAGCAGCACCTGCAGGAGATCCGGGCGATCCCAGGGGACCGGAACGCCGAGATCGCGCGTTTCTCCGAGGAAGGAGAAGCGACCCGCGAGCGCGTTCTTCGCGACCTCGAGCGCAGCGGCCGCGTCGCGCCGGTCGGCGTGGTGGCGCGCGACGGCTGCGAGGCCCGCGTGATCCCAGCGCAGCGGCGCGACCGCCGCGGCGCGCGCGCAGTAGCGGGCGTCGATGCGCGCGGGATTTCGCGACCACAGCTTGCGCCGCACGCTCAAGCGCGCGCGGTGCCAGATCTGGCTCGCGCGCAGGTGCGACACCGTGCGGAGCAGGCGCCCGATGTCTTGCGCTCGCATGGACTCCCCGGTATCCGGGTCATGAGATCGAGGCGCAAAGCGCCCCGACCTCCGGGTGATGAGGGCGGCCGACTATAGTCGCGGCCCCCGAGCCCATCAAACGCGCGCGGAGCCGGTGATGCAGCAAATCGTCCGCCTCGAAGGCGCCGTCAAGAGCTACGACTGGGGCTCGCACACGATCCTCGCGACGCTGCAAGGCAAGCCGGGACCCAGCAGCGAACCCGAGGCCGAGCTGTGGCTCGGCGCGCATGCAAACGGCTCTGCGCTGGCCGTGCTGCCCGACGGCACTCGCGTTGCGCTCGGCGAACTCGTGGAGCGCGACCCGCGCGGCGTGCTCGGCGACGCCGTCTTCGCGCGCTTCGGCGCGCGCTTTCCGTTTCTGTTGAAGGTGCTCGCCGTCGCGCGCGCGCTGTCGCTGCAGGCGCATCCCGACGCCGAGCAGGCGCGCGCCGGGTATCAGCGCGAGCAGGGCGGGAGCGTCGCGCGCGAGGCGCGCCTCTACGCCGACGATCGCGCCAAGCCCGAGTTGGTGCTCGCGCACACGCGCTTTCATGCGTTGTGCGGGTTTCGGCCGCTCGCCGAGATCCGCGCGGGCTTCGAGCGCATGGGCCTCGCCGACGTCGCACCGCCCGCGGGCGCGGCGGAAGGCGAGTGGCTGCGCGGCTTCTTCGCGCGCTGGTTCGCGCCCGATGCGATCGCTTCGCGCGCAACCCGGCTCGATCGCGCGCTCGACGCCGCTGCACGCGCCAGCGCGAGTGATGAAGCCGCCGTGCTGATGCTGCGTCTCGCCGCGCAACATCCGGGCGACCCCGGCATCCTCGCGCCGCTGCTGCTGCACTCGATCGAGCTGTCGCCCGGCGAAGCGATCTTCCTCGAAGCCGGCGAGCTGCACTGCTATCTCGAAGGCGCCGCCGCCGAGATCATGTCGAGTTCGGACAACGTGCTGCGCGCCGGCCTCACCACCAAGCGGCGTGCGGCGGACGAGTTGCTGCGCATCGGCCGCTTCGCGAGTCGCCGGCCGCAGGTGCTGCGCGGCGCCACGCGCGCGCCCGGCGTCTGCATCTACGCGACGAGCGCGGAGGAGTTCGAGCTGGGCAGCGTCGAGGTGGGCGGCGAGGGCGTCGTGATGGCGGGCGAACGCAGCGTCGAGGTGCTGCTCTGCTACGAGGGCGCCGCGCAGATCGCACCGCTTGCCGGCGGTGACGCTCTCGCGCTGGCGAGTGGCCAGAGTTGCCTCGTGCCCGCCGCCGTGGGCGCCTATCGCATCGTCGGGCACGGACGCCTGTATCGCGCGTCGGTTCCCAGCGGAACGCGTTCAGGGAGTGTCTAGCGGGTTCGCTGGCGGGCAGAATCGACGGCGAGATCGCGCGAAGCGGCCGCTCTCAATCCGGTGATGCTCCCCCCACTCGTCCATGCGAGAACGATGGGAGCGGACGCTGCTCGAGGCGCTCGCTTCCGACGTCCACCCAGACCCACGAAGGCTGCGACGCGGTCCCCTCTGGCAATCGCTCGTCTCGGGCGACCGCGGCGGTCAGCTCCTCGAGTGGCAGGACGCGCCGATCGGTTCCACCGGGGACTCCCGGAAGCTTCGCGACGAACAGGGTCGAGAAGGCATCCACGTAGTCCTGGGGCCGCAGCTCGTCGAGAAAGGGGGATACCGGAGGCACCGTGTCGATCCGCGAGCCGTGATCGCCGTGAACCATAACGATGCTCTGGTCGTACACGCCGGCCTCGACGAGAGCGTCGAGCATGCGGGACACCAGCTTCTGGGTGCAATCCAGCTGCTCCAGGTAGAGCGGATAGCGGACTCGGCGCGAATCCAACGTGTTCTGTCGGGGAGCCGCGGCCGGAGCGGAGGCGTCCAGCCAGCGGTTCGGATCGGGCCGCATGCGGCATTCCGAGTCGAATGTGTAGGGGTAGTGGGGAAGCATGAGGTGGATCAGATATGCGTCGCCGGGCCGAGCGCGACGCAGCATCGACACGATCGAATCCGACGCCTGCATGGTCGAGACGGCGCTCACCCGTCTCGGCTCCTGCCATCCGAAAGCGCGCCGGAGTCGCGCATCGAGCTCGGATCGGTGCAGGAACATGTCGAGTATCATGCCGGCCTTCGTCCACGTGCCGACGGGAAGATCTCGGATCGAAGCGATCGTGTTGAGCGTGTAGGTCGCACACTCCTCGACGACCGACTGGCCCGCGACATGGCAGAGGTCCAGGAACTCGGTCTGCACGGCGTGCACCTGATAGCCCCGCTCGTGCAGCTGCGAGATCGTCGCGTTGGCGAGCATCTGGGCGGGCTCGCGATTCGCGTCCTCGACGAACGGATTCGCCTCGCCGGGCGAGGCGAAGTTCAGGGCCGCGGGAATCGAGCGCCCCGTGTTGTCGTACCGGCTGTACGCGCGCGTGAAGACGGTGAAGCCACGTTGCGCGAGC
>JAGSPS010000002.1 GCA_018262315.1 Deltaproteobacteria bacterium
GGCGGTGTCGGCCGGATTCAGCGCGACGCGCAGGTACGCGAGGGCGTCCTTCACCTCGGCGCGCTCGTAGAAGCGCACGCCGCCGATGATCGAGTACGGAACGTTGTAGCGGAGCAGCTCTTCCTCGAAGGGCCGCGACTGCGCGTTGGTGCGGTAGAAGATCGCGAAGTCGCGCGGCGAACGATCCGCGCGCGCGCCGTTCAGGATCTGTCGCACCACGAAGGCCGCTTCGGCGCGATCGTCGCCCGCTTCGAAGAAGCGCAACAGCTCGCCCTCGCCGCGCTCGGCGCGCAGCTTCAAGCCCTTCGACGTCTCGTTGTGTGCCACCACCTGCGACGCGCCTTCGAGGATCGCCCGCGTCGAGCGGTAGTTGCTCTCGAGCTTCACGACCTGGGTGTCGGGGTAATCGCGCTCGAAGTCGAGGATGTTGCGGACGTCGGCCCCGCGCCAGCCGTAGATCGAGTTGTGGACGAGCACACCGCCGGCCGAGAAGTTGCGCAGGTCGTCCACCGAGAGGTCGTAGACGATTCCGTCGTAGCTCTCCGTGGAAACGGACTCGACGACGTCCTCGACCACCGCGTTGCCCTCCAGAACGGGCACGATCATACCGGCGTGAAGATGGGAAGCGGGTGTCAAGAAGAACGCCTTGCCCGGCGTCAGGCGTGCGCGCTTCACCATGTCGATGTCGCCCAGACCGCAGATCGAGCGCGCGAGTTCGAGTCCCTGGTCGTAGTCCTTGCGCGACGTTTCGATCCGCCACGTGCCGCGCTGACCAGCGCGCACCCCGAAGCGCGCCTGCGCCTCCTCGCGCAGCGACGCATCGGAGCTGACGATCTGGACGCGGTGTTCGTGCCAGGGCCGCAGCGTGTGCGGCCGCGGCTCTCCGAACATCGTGAACCACACGACGCGCCTGCTGCTCGCTCCGCGCATCAACGCGTACGGACGGTGGTGGGGAAAGCGCGGATCGATGTCGAGGTCGCGCATCAGCCGTTCGGCGGCCGCATGGGTGTCGATCGCGCCGAAGAGCCGATCGATCCAATCCTGATCGATCGCCATCCGCCGTCCGCGCACATGGAAGACCATCGTGGGGATGCCGTAGCGAACCGAGAGGAGCTGCTCGTAGTAGCGGGCTTCGGCGCCGTCACTGCACGCGTGCAGGATCCAGATGGCGTCGGCGACCTCCTGATTGGTGCGGATCTGGATCCGGTTGGCGAGATCGCCGCTGCGGCGACTGCGCGCGCCGGCCGTGGTACCGATGCGGAAGCCTTTGTCGCGCTTCCACATCAGGTAGACGTAGTTCATGCCGCGGACCGCATCGAGGCGCCCGAAGCAGACGTGATTGGGAGTCGCTTCCAGAACGCGGCCCGAACGCAGGCGGATGCGACACAGCGTTCCCTCGTGATGCCGCGTGGCGATCTTGGAGACGCGGGTGACGGCTGCCTTGCCCCAGCCCGACCCGGCGAGGATCGCGTCGCCCTCGCGGAGCGACTCGATCGGCTTCGGGCCGCTCGGCGTCGCGATCTCGGTATGCGGCGGAACGCACTGGTCGCCATCGCCAACGACACACAGATTCTTGTGTTCACTCGCGAGCTGGGTCACGAGCTGGTACTGGACGCGGTTGGTGTCCTGGTACTCGTCCACCAACACGTAGTTCCAGCGCCGGCGGTAGTGCGCGAGCACTTCGGGGAAGCGCTCGAAGAGCTGGGCGGTCTGCAGGATCAGGTCGCCGAAGTCGAGCGCGTTGGCTTCAGCGAGCAGGCGCTGATAGGTGGTGTAGAGCTCGGCGGCCTGCTCCGAGTCGAGGTCGTGGGCGGCTTCGGCCGCGCGCGCCGGCAGCCAGCCCTTGTTCTTCCACTGGTCGATGCGCCAACGCAGGCGGCGCGGGTCGTGGACCTTCGGGTCGAGGTCGTGGCGGCGCAGCGCTTCCTTCACCAATGACAGCGAGTCGTCCTCGTCGTAGATCACGAAGCCGCGCGAAAATCCGAGGTGGCCGGCGTCGCGGCGCAAGATGCGGACGCACGCGGAGTGGAAGGTAGTGACCCAGAGGCCCTGCGCGGCGGGGCCGAGCAGCTTCTCGACACGCTCGCGCATTTCCCCCGCGGCCTTGTTGGTGAAGGTGACGGCGAGGATCTGTTCGGCCGGGATGCCGCACGCGCCGATCAGATAGGCGATGCGGTGCACGAGCACGCGCGTCTTGCCGCTGCCCGCGCCCGCGAGGATCAGCAGCGGGCCCTCGGTGATCTCGACGGCGCGGCGCTGCTCCGGGTTGAGTCCCTCGAGAATCGTCTCGGCGAACACGTGCGCCGTTTCTCCGTAGACCAGCGGCCAAAATAAGGGCGGACCGACAACGTAGCCGCACCGCGCGGCCACCGGAAGCGCAGCGATGCGCGGCGGCTATCGTCCTGCGCCGTGGCAGCGGAACGCCGGCGCCTGCTCGTCGCCGCGCTCGTCTTCGTCGCGGCGCTCTGGGTCTACGCGCCCGTTCGCCAACTCGGTTTCGTCGATTACGACGACGACGTCTACGTGACCGAGAATCCGCACCTGGCCGACGGCTTCGGCTGGGACGACGTGCGGCGCGCCTTCGCGGAGCCCTACGAGACCAACTGGATCCCGCTCACGTGGATCTCGCTCGGCGTCGACCGGGCGCTCTATGGCACCTCGCCCACCGGCTACCACGTGACCAATGCGCTGCTGCACGCCGCGAGCGCGGCCCTGCTCTGCGTTGCGCTCGCGAACGCGACGGGCGCGCTCGCACCGGCGGCCTTCGTGGCTGCGCTGTTCGCCGTGCACCCGTTGCGGGTCGAGTCGGTCGCCTGGGTGAGCGAGCGCAAGGATGTCCTTTCGGGCTTCTTCTTCGTGCTCACGCTGCTCGCCTGGGTGGCCTGGGCGCGGCGACCGGGCGTCGCGCGCTACGGCGCCGTACTCGTCGCCTTCTCGGCGGGACTGCTCGCGAAAGCGGTCGGTGTGACGCTGCCGTTCGTGCTGTTGCTGCTCGACTTCTGGCCGCTCGCGCGCCACCACCCGCTGGCCCGTATTGGCTCGCCGCCGTACGCTGGCGAGCGGAAGCATCGCGTCGGTCGGCTGCTGCTCGAAAAGGTCCCGCTGCTGGGGATCGCAGCGGCCATCGCATTCGTCACGCTCTCTGTGCAGCAGCAGCGCGGCGCGACCGCGTGGTTCGCGGAACTGCCGCTGCAGTCGCGCGTCGAAAACGCGGTCGTCTCGACCGCCTGGTACGCGCAGAAGACCTTCTGGCCGACCGAACTCGCGGTGTTCTATCCGCACCCAGGCGCGGAAATTCCCGCCGACGCCGTCGGGCGCGCGCTGTTTGCGCTGCTCGCCGCCTCGCTGCTCGCGCTGGCGCTGGCCCGACGCCGGCCCTGGTTGCTGGTGGGATGGCTGTGGTTCCTCGGCATGCTCGTCCCGATGCTCGGCTTGGTGCAGGTGGGAATGCAGTCGCGCGCCGACCGCTACGCCTACCTGCCCGTGATCGGCCTCCAGATCGCAGTCGCGTGGGAGGCATGGGCGTGGCTCGGCGGCCGGCGCGCGGGGCGCGCGGTCGCGGCCGTCGTCGCGGGCGCCGTGCTCGTGGCGCTCAGCGTCGCGACGCGCGGGCAGCTCGCGACGTGGCGCGATACCACGACGCTCTTCGAGCAAGCGCTGCGAACGACGCGCGACAACTTCATCGCCCACGACAAGCTCGGCCGCGCCTATCTTCGCGCGGGCGACTTCGACGGTGCGATCGAGCAACTGAGCGCGGCGCTGCGCATCGAGCCGGGTTGGCCCGAGCCACGCGCGAGTCTCGGCGAGGCGCTGCTGCGCAAGGGTCGCGTCGACGAGGCGATCTGGAATTGCCGCGAGGCCGTACGCCTCGATCCCGCGAGCGTCGGATTGCGCGTGCACCTCGCGCACATCTTGCTCGGCGCTGGCTGGGTCGACGACGCGATCCTCGAACTCCGTGAAGCGCTGCGCCGTGACGACGGCCTACGCGCCGCGCGCATCCACGGTCTGCTCGGCCTGGCGCTCGCCCGGCGCGGCGACACCGCGCGCGCCATGGCGCAGCTGCAGCAGGCGATCGAACTCGACCCGAGCGCCGCGACGCCGCGCGCCAATCTCGGCGCCCTGCTGCTCCAACAGGGCGACGCAGTGGGTGCGGAACGCGAGTTGCGCGCCGCGCTCGGCGCAGCCGCCGGGCAAGCGGAACTGCACAGCGCTCTCGGCGACGCGCTGCGAAGCCAGGGTCGCGACGCCGAGGCGATCGGGGAATACCGCGCGGCATTGCGGGCGCAGCCGCACCAGCAGGGTGCCGCGAACAACCTCGCGTGGCTGCTCGCGGCCGCTGCCGATCCCGCGCTGCGCGCACCCGACGAAGCGTTGCGCTGGGCCGACGTGGCCGCGGCTGCGACGCAGCACCGCGACGCGTCGGTGCTCGACACGCTCGCCGTGAGCCAGGCCGCGGTGGGCCGCTTCGCCGAAGCCGTCGAGACGCTCGATCTGGCGCTCGCACTGGTGCCGGCCGACCCAAATGACCCGCGTGCGAATGACCAGCATGCGGGCGACCCGCGCGCGGGGGAACAGCGCGCGCGAATGCTGGAACGGCGCGCGCTCTTCGCCGCGGAGCGCCCCTACGTGGAAGCGCCGCGGCGTTAGCGTTCGTGGCCCTCGCTCGGCTCCGCCTCGCTGCACGGCACCCGCGCTGCCGTGCGTGGGCTACTCGACCGTCACGCTCTTGGCGAGATTGCGCGGCTGGTCGACGTCGGTGCCCTTCAGCATCGCGATGTGGTACGCGAGCAGTTGCAGCGGCACCACCGCGAGCAGCGCCGTCAGGTACTCGCCGAGGTCGGGGATGAAGAGCACGTCGTTCGCCTTGTCGACGATCTCGGTGTCGCCTTCGGTGGCGATCGCAATCACCTGGCCGTCGCGTGCGCGCACCTCTTCGAGGTTCGAGACCACCTTGTCGTAGGTGGGGCTCCGCTCGGCGATCACGACGACCGGCATGTTCTCGTCGATCAGCGCGATCGGACCGTGTTTCATCTCGCCGGCGGCATAGCCCTCGGCGTGGATGTACGAGATCTCCTTGAGCTTGAGCGCGCCCTCGAGCGCGATCGGATACATGACGCCGCGACCGAGGTAGAGGAAGTCTCTCGCGTCCTTGTACTTGTGCGCGATCTTCCGCACTGCGTCGTCGAGTTCGAGCACCTTCTCGACGTTGCGGCGCAGGCGCTGGAGGTCGGCGAGCCGGCGGCGCAGCTCCTCGTTGCCGACGACGCCGCGCGCGTGGCCGAGCTTCAGCGCGATCAGGTAGAGCGCGACGACCTGCGTCGTGAATGCCTTCGTCGAGGCGACGCCGATCTCGGGACCCGCGTGGGTGTAGAGCACGTCGTGGCTCTCGCGCGCGATGGTGGCCTCGCGCACGTTGCAGACGGCGAGCACGCGAGCGCCCTGCCCCTTGCCCTCGCGCAGCCCTGCGAGCGTGTCGGCCGTCTCGCCGGACTGCGAAACGGGGATCACCAGCGCCTTGTCGCCGACGATCGGCCTGCGGTAGCGGTACTCGCTGGCGACGTCGGCTTCCACCGGGAGTTTCGCGAGCTGTTCGATCATGGTGCGCCCGACCAGCGACGCGTAGTACGCGGTGCCGCAGGCGACCAGGTGCACGCGGTCGATCGCCTTCGCCTTCTCGGGGGAGAAATCGATCCCGTCGAGGTCGAGTTCGGCCGAGCCCTCGTGCCAGACGACGCGCGTTCCGATCGTGTCGGTGATCGCACGCGGCTGCTCGTAGATCTCCTTCTGCATGAAGCGGTCGTAGCCGCCCTTTTCCGCCGAGACGGGATCCCAGTTGATCAGCTTGGGATCGCGGCGAAGCGGCGCACCCTCGATGTCGAAGATCGCGAGGTCGTCGCGACCGAGCACCGCGAAGTCGCCGTCCTGGAGGAACACCATGTTGCGGGTGTACGGGAGCAGCGCGGGGATGTCGGAGCCGAGGAAGGATTCGCCCTCGCCCACGCCGAGGATGATCGGGGAGCCGCCCTGCTTGGCGGCGATGATGTGGTCGGGATCCGCTTCGGAAACGACGGCGATCGCGTAGGAACCGACCATCAGCTTCGCGGCGCGGCGCACCGCCGTCGCCAGATCCGGCGCGCCGCGGCGCAGTTCGCGCTCGATCAGGTGCGCCACCAGTTCGGTGTCGGTCTCGGACTCGATCTCGCAACCCTCGGCCTCGAGTTCCTGCCGGATCGCGCGGTAGTTCTCGACGATCCCGTTGTGGACCACCGCGACCCGTCCGGCGCGGTGCGGGTGCGCGTTGCGCACCGACGGCTTGCCGTGCGTCGCCCAGCGCGTGTGGCCGATCCCGACGGTGCCCGGCAGCGGCTCGTCCTTCAGCAGCTCTTCGAGCGCGGCGAGCTTGCCGACCGCGCGTCGCGTGGTGAGACCGCCGAGCTGGAAGACGGCGACTCCCGCCGAGTCGTAGCCGCGGTATTCGAGCCGTCGCAGTCCGTCGATCAGTACTTCGACCGCGCGTCGCTCACGTCCCACGTAGCCGACGATTCCACACATGGGTCGCTACTCCTTTGGATGGTGCTTGCCGGAGCCCTTGCTCTTGCGGCGTAAGCGCCATCCCTCGACGTTGCGCTGCTTCGCACGAGCGACGGCGAGCGCGTCCTTCGGAACGGATTCGGTGATCGTCGAACCGGCCGCTACGAAAGCGTTCTGCGCGACGGTGACCGGGGCAATCAGGTTCGCGTTGCAGCCGATGAAGGCCTTCTCCTCGACGCGGGTGCGGTGCTTGTCGATGCCGTCGTAGTTCACGACGATCGAGCCGCAGCCGAAACTCGCGCCGGCGCCGACGTCGGCGTCGCCGATGTACGAGAGGTGGTCGGCCTTCACGCCCGCGCCGATCTGGCTGTTCTTCAACTCGACGAAGTTCCCGATCCGAACGCCCTTGCCGATTCGGTTGCCGGGGCGCAGGTGCGCGCAGGGGCCCAGCACCACGTCGTCGCCGATTTCCGAGGACTCGACGACCGTGTGCGCCCGGAGCGTGCAGCGCTCGCCGATGCGTGTCGGTCCCTGGATCACGCAGCCCGGCTCGATCACGGTGTCGCGGCCGATCTGCACGCCCCAATCGAGATAGGTCGCGTCGGGGTCGATCAGCGTGACGCCCTCGTCCATCACGCGCTGCGCGGTGCGACGCCGCAACACCGCGGTGGCGCGCGCCAGCTCGGCGCGCGAGTTGATGCCGAGCGCCTCGTCCGCGTCGCCGGTCGGCACCGCGTCGATCGCGCGGCCGTCGCGGACGGCGATCGCGACGATGTCGGTGAGGTAGATCTCGCCCTGGGCGTTCTTGTCGTCGACCTGGTCGAGCGCCTTCCACAGGAACTCGGCGTCGACGAGGTAGGTGCCGGTGTTGCCTTCCTGGATGCGCAACTCGTCGGGCGTCGCGTCGGTCATCTCGACGATCCGCACGACCCGCCCGCGCGCGTCGCGCACGATGCGACCCGGCAGCGGTTCGAGCGCCGAGAGAATCAGCAGGTCGACGCCGCGCGCGGCCTTCTCGGTGCGCATGCGCTCGATCGTTTCGGCGCGCAGCAGCGGCGTGTCGCCGTAGAGGATCAGCACGTCGCCGCGGAAGCCGTCGAGCGCTGCGCGCGTGGTCATCATCGCGTGGCCGGTACCGCGGCGTTCGGTCTGCTCCACGAAGGTGGCGCGGCCGGCGAAGGTCTCGCAGACACGCTCGCTGTCACGGCCGACCACGACGACGAGTCGCTCGGGCGCCAGCGCTTCGGCGATCTCGATCGGGTAGGCGAGCATCGGCCGCCCGCACAGCTCGTGGAGGACCTTCACGAGCCCCGACTTCATCCGTTTGCCCTGGCCGGCCGCGAGAATCACGACGGCGAGGGCGCGCTCGTTCGCGGTCATGGCGTCTCCTATCGGTCCTGGATCGGGCGAAGCTGACGGGGATTCGCCGCTGTGTTGCCTCGCGCTTGCAGGCCGCCCTGGCGGAACTCGGCAGGTTAGTCCCTGATGGGGATGCGCAACCAGGCATCGACCGGCTGCGCATCCGTTGCCGGTTCCGCAAAGCTCGCACGACCCGACATGCCCCGCAGGGGCCGCAAGCCGACGAGGGGGTTGGCCTTGGGCTACGTTCGTCCATCGAGGAGACCGAGGCATCCAGATCTTCGGCAACACGCAAGGCCTCAAGGCCAGCCAGGTTCGAGCCCTCGAGCGTCTGTATCGGCGCCGGCTCCCTGGTGGCCGTCTCGTCACCCAGGAATTTGCGCGTGAACTCACCGAGGTCTCGCATGAGATCGGGCGCGAGGTGGGTGTCCTCGTCGATCGACGCGGTGCCGTCACGCACGCGATGGTGGGCAGCAGATCCGCGATCGAGATGCCCGAGTGGGGGCGCTTGCGCGCGGGTCAGGGACGCCTGCGCGGACTCCGCTGCGTCCACACCTTCCTCGGCGACGAGCCGTTGACCCACGACGACCTGACCGACCTCGCCAAACTCCGCCTCGACGCGATGGTGACGCTCGGGATGGACGCGTCCGGTATGCCGACCGACGCGCACGTCGCGCACCTGCGTCCCGCCCGGCTGGACGGCACCGTGGTCGAGCGCATGCCGCCGCGTCCGCCGGCGCTGCTCGACCTCGATTTCGAGGACTGGATCGGTGCGCTCGAAGAAGAGCTGGCCCGTACCGCGCGCACCCGCACGATCGGCTCGGGCGATCGCGCCGTCCTGGTGGCGGTGAGCGCCGGTCGCCCGCGACACGACACCGAGCAGTCCGTCGCCGAACTGCGCGAGTTGGCGCGTTCGGCAGACGTCGAGATTGCGGACGTGCTGATGCAGGTGCGGCCGCAGATCGATCCGCGCACGGTCGTCGGTTCGGGGCGCCTCGAAGACCTCGTCGTGCTGGCCTTCCAACACGACGCCGACCTCGTGATCTTCGACCACGATCTATCGCCCGCACAGGCACGCAACATCGCCGAGCGGCTCGAACTGCGCGTGATCGACCGCACGCAGCTGATCCTCGACATCTTCGCCCAACGCGCGCGCTCGCGAGACGGCAAGTTGCAGGTCGAGCTGGCGCAACTGAAGTACCGACTGCCGCGACTCGCCCAGCGCGACGAAGGGCTGTCGCGACTCGGCGGTGGCATCGGGGGGCGCGGCCCCGGCGAGCAGCGCCTCGAAGTCGATCGCCGACGCGTGCGCGAGCGCATCGCGCGGCTCGAGCGCGAGCTCGCGAACCTGCGCCGCGATCGCGAAGGTCGCCGCAGCCGGCGCAAGCGGCGCGGTGTGCCGGTGCTCTCGATCGTGGGCTACACGAACGCCGGAAAGAGCACGCTGCTGCGCGCGCTGACGCACGCCGACGTCCTCATCGAGGACAAGCTCTTCGCGACGCTCGA
This sequence comes from Deltaproteobacteria bacterium, assembly GCA_018262315.1. Classification (GTDB taxonomy): domain Bacteria; phylum Myxococcota_A; class UBA9160; order UBA9160; family PR03; genus PR03. The sequence goes on from JAGSPS010000002.1 coordinate 9,397, forward strand.
CCCGACGTCGCGTCGCCTGCGCTTCCCGCGCGAGCGCGAGGTGATCGTCACCGACACGGTGGGCTTCATCCGCGATCTGCCCGAAGACCTGAAGGAAGCGTTCCGCGCGACGCTGGAAGAGCTGCACGATGCCGACGTCTTCCTGCACGTCGTCGACGCATCGGCGCCGGATTTCGAGCGCCGCATCGCGACGGTACGGCGCGTGCTCGAAGAGATGCGCCTCGGCGACACGCCCGAACTGCTGGTGTTCAATCAGAGCGATCGACTCGAAGCGGGCGCCGCCGAGGCGATCGCCGCACGCGCCGGTGGCGTCGCGGTCTCGGCACTGCGCGGACTCGGGTTGCGCGAACTGCTCGAGCACGTGGAGAATACGGTCTGGCGAGAGTCGGTGTCGGAGCGCACCCGCGACCGCCTGACGTCGCTGGCGGGCGACGACGAAGCACCGATCCAGGCCGTGGGGGGAGCATAACGACGATGATTCGATCGAAGATCACAGGAACCGGGATGTACGTACCGGAACGCGTCGTGACCAACCACGACCTCGCACAGCGCATGGAAACCAGCGACGAGTGGATCCAGCAGCGTTCGGGCATCGTCGAGCGGCGCCACGTCGACGGCACCGAAACGCCGGTGGATCTCGCGGAACACGCCGCGCGCCACGCGCTGGAAGCGGCTGGCGTCGGTCCCGACGAGATCGACGGAATCGTGCTCGCGACGCTCTCGCCGCAGCACGAGTTCCCCGGAACGTCGTTCTTCCTGCACCACCGGCTCGGTGTTCCCGAGATTCCCTGCTTCGACCTGCGCGCGCAGTGCAGCGGCTTCCTCTTCTCGCTCGCGACGGCCGACGCCTTCATCCGCTCGGGCCAGATGCGGCGCGTGCTGGTGGTCGGCTGCGAGGTGCACTCGACCGGCCTCGAGTTCTCGACGCGCGGCCGCGACACAGCGGTGCTCTTCGGCGACGGCGCGGGCGCGGTCGTGCTCGAAGCAAACGACGGCGCCGACGATCGCTCGGGCCTGCTCGCGATCCGCCTTCACGCGCAAGGCGAGCACGCCAAACGGCTCTGGATCGAGGCGCCGGGCTCGGCGTTCTGGCCGGAGCGCATCACGAAGCAGATGATGGACGAGGGCCGCCACTTCGCGCGCATGGAAGGTCGCTTCGTCTTCAAGCACGCGGTGACCCGCATGCCGGAGGTGCTGCGCGAGGCGCTCGACGCCGCCGGCACCAAGCTCGACGACATCGACCTCTTCCTGTTCCACCAGGCGAACCTGCGCATCAACGAATTCGTCGCGTCGTCACTCGGGATCGCGCCCGAGAAGTGCCCGAGCAACATCGAGCGCTACGGCAACTGCTCGGCCGCCTCGATCCCGATGCTGCTCGACGAAGTGGTGCGCGGCGGCCGACTGCGCCCCGGCCAGCTCGTGGCGATGACCGCCTTCGGCTCGGGCTTCACATGGGCGACCGCGGTGGTTCGCTGGTAGCGCGCAGAGCAGCGGCACCGGCCATGCCGCGCTGCGTCCGGACGGGTTCTCGAAAATATCGATACGATCCGTAAAGTAATCGCGAATCCAGCTGGATACCTGCGTCCTGGCGATCCCTTGACCGCATGACGCGTCGTGTTAGATTGCAACGGCTCGCGTCAACCGAGCCCCGACTCCGCGGGGCCGTGGCGAGCAGAGGAGAAAAAGATGGCAAAGCAGGCCAGTGTGGTTCAAGACGGCGTCGAGCAGGTCCGTGAGGCCGTTCGGCGCGTCGATCAGGGTTTCCGCCGTATCCAGAAGCAGGTGGAGACCCGCCGGCGGCGACTTGCGAAAGAGGTGACGACCCGCCGCCACCTGATCGAGAAGCGAGCCCAGCGCGAACTCGGGCGCATCCAGAAGCAGCTCCAGAAGCAGCCGATCGTGAAGCGCGCGGAAGCGCTCCGCGCCGACGCGACCGAGCGCATCGAAGGCGCCGTTTCGAGCTTCTTCGACGTGCTGCCGATCGCGACCAAGAGCGACGTCGAGCGCGTCGACCGCAAGGTCTCCGCCCTGGGCCGCAAGCTCAAGGAGATGGAGAAGGGCCAGGGCGGTTCCGCCGAGGCCTGATCGCACGTTCGTCGCGATCCGCGGGCGCGAGGAAATCCGGGAGCCCGGCGGCCAAGGGCCGCCGGGCTCTTCGCTTTGTTGAAGCCAGGGCGATCGGCGACCCTTGCGGCGCTCCCTCCGCATGCGAGGTCGCGTTGCAGGTTTCCAGTCGCACACTCGAGACGCTGGAATGGCCGCTGCTGGTGGGGCGGCTGCGCGCGCACGCGCGCACGCCGGGCGGACGGCGCCGCTGCGAGCCCGAAGCTTCGAGCGAACTCTTCGCCGCCGATCCGGACGCCGCCCGCGTGCAGCTCGCCGAGACCAGCGAGGCACGCGCCGTGCTCGAACGGGCCGCGCCGCCGTTCGGCGGTCTCTCGGAGATCGGCCCGGCGCTGCTGCGCGCCGAGCGCGGCGGGGAACTTGGCGCCGGCGATCTGCTCGACATCGCCTCGGCGATCGAGGCCGTCGAGGCGACGCAGCAGTTCCTCGCCCGAGAAGGCGCTCGCGCGCCGCTGCTTGCCGGACGCGCCGCCAATCTGGGCCGCCACCTCGGCGTCGCCGAGGCGATCGCCCGCTCGATCGACGCCGAAGGCCAGGTGCGCGACTCCGTGTCGCCGGTGCTGGCCGAGGCGCGCGCGGAGTCGCGGCGCCTCGGAGGGGAATTGCAGCGCCGTCTCGACACCGCAGTGCACGATCCGGAGATTGCGCCGCATCTGTCCGACTCGTTCGTGACCGTGCGCAACGACCGCTATGTGCTGCCCGTGCGCGCCGACGCGCGCGGCAGGGTTCCCGGCATAGTCCACGACGTCTCGGCCTCGGGCACGACGCTGTTCATCGAACCGCAGGCCGTCGTCGACGCCAACAACCGGTTGAAGGAAGCCGAGCTGCGCGCGGCGCGCGAGGTGACGCGCGTGCTGCGCGAGCTGTCGAGCGAAGTCGGCCGGGAGGCGCCTCTGCTGCGTGCGAGCCTCGCGCTTCTCGAGGAGCTCGATGTCGCCTTTGCGCGCGGCGCGCTCTCGCGCGAAATGGAAGCGGTGGAGCCGACCCTGCACGACGCGGGCGTCTTCGTGCTGCCGCAGCTGCGTCACCCGCTGCTCCCGCGCGAGCGCGCCGTTCCGAACGACCTGCGACTCGGCGAATCCCACCACGTGCTGGTGCTGTCGGGTCCAAACGCCGGCGGCAAGACGGTGGCGATGAAGTCGATCGCGCTCGCTGCGCTCTGCGCGCGGGCAGGGCTCCATGTCGCCGCCGCGCCGGGCGCCCGCGTCGACTGGACCGAGCGGCTGCTCTCCGACATCGGCGACGCCCAGAACCTGCGCGAGAACCTCTCGACCTTCTCGGCGCACCTCGCGAATCTCGCGCGCATCGTCGACGTGGCAGACGCGCGCACGCTCGTCGTGCTCGACGAGATCGGCGATGGCACCGACCCCGGCGAAGGCGCCGCGCTCGCCCAGTCCGTGCTCGAAGCGCTCGCGACGGCGGGTGCGCGCGTGGTCGTGACGACGCACTACGCGCTCTTGAAAGAGCTGGCGCAGGTCGATGCGCGCTTCGAGAACGGGAGCTTCGAGTTCGACGCAATCACGCTCGCGCCGACCTACCGGTTGCGGGTGGGGACGCCGGGCGCGTCATCGGCGCTCGCGGTCGCGGCCCGGATGGGTCTGCGCAGCGACGTGCTCGCGCGCGCCAACGAACTGCTCGATCGCGAAGACCGCCGCCTCGAGCGCACGCTCGCGGAACTCTCGTCGAGCCGCGTCGCGCTCGACCGCGAACGTCGCGACGCCGAGCGCGCGCGCGAAGAGAGCGAAGCCACGCGCGACGAGCTCCGGCGCAAGCTGTTGCAGCTACAGGAGCGCCGCGATCGACTCTTCGAGGGCATGCGCCGCGATCTCGACGTCGCCTTCCAGCGCGCCCACGGAGACGTCGCAGCCGTGATCCGCGAGCTGCAACGCGGCGGTGCCGACGCGCGCGACGCCGCGCGCGCGAGAGAGAAACTGCTCGCAATCGCCGCGCAGGCGCGCGAGGTCGAGACCGAGCTGGAGCACAGCGCGGAAGCGTCCCCCGGCGAGCCGAGCTTCGAGGCGCTCGACTGGCGCGACGCGCGTCCGGGGGATCGCGTGCTGGTGCGCGGCGGCGGGCCGGGATCCCTCGTATCGCTGCCCGATCGGCGCGGGCGTGTCGGAGTGCAGGTCGGCGGAGCGCGCCTGGTAGTTCCGGTCGAACGCATCGGGCGTATTCGCGAGACGGAAGACAACGCCTCGCCGCGCACACGCGTCTCGCACGTGTCGGTCGATGCCGGCGCTGTCGCCGGCGAGCACGCGGGCGGCATCGAGCGCTGCGACCTGCGCGGGCTGCGCGTCGAGCAGGCCGTCGCGCAGGTCGCCGCGGTGCTCGATCGCGCTGCGCTGCGCGGCTGCGAGCGCGTCCATGTCGTCCACGGACTCGGCACCGGCGCCTTGCGCGACGCCATCCGCGCCCACCTCGCCACGTCCCCCTACGTCGCCCGCCTGCAACCCGGCCACCCCGACGCCGGCGGCGAAGGCGTCACCGAAATCCTCCTGCGGTAGGAGAAAGGGGACGGTCCTCCTCCCGGACTGGCATTGGACTCGAGGGACACAGTTCGCAGGTGTGTCCCTCGAGTCCAATGCCAGGTCACACGAGGACCGTCCCCTTTCTCCACGAGGCGACGGCGCCTTCGAGGGTGGGGGCGGCGAGCCAGTCGCCGGCGAAGAAGAGGGGGCGGCCCGCGGCGACGCGATCGGCCTCGACGGCGCGAAACTGCGCGAGCGCGCGGTAATGACCGACGTCGAAGCGCGGCCAGGCGAGCGGGAAGCGCCGCACGACGCCATTGCCCGCGACGACGCCGGGCAGCAGGCGCTCCACCTCTGCCGCAATCTCCTTCGCGAGCGCGTCGTCGGGCCAGTCTGCGTGCGCGCTCACCCATGGCTCGCGCGCGATCGCCGTGACGAAGCCGCCCTCGATCGCAACCGACGCGAACGGGCTCGTGCCGCGCTTCTCGATGCGCACACGGGTCGGCGCCACCGAGTTTTCGGCGCGCATCGGCGCCGACCAGGTGATCGCCGCGTCGTAGCGCACGCCCGCGAGCAGTGTCCGCTCCGCGGCGACCAGCACGGCATCACCGATTCGTGCCGCCTCGGGAGCGGGTACGGCGAGCACGACTGCGTCCGCGTCGAGCGTCTCGATGGCGAGCGCGACGCGCAATCCGCGGCCACTCCCCGCTTCGACCCGCAGCGCGGCGGCACCGGTTCGCACCGCGAGTCGCGCCGCGAGCGCAGCCGCGAGGCGCCCGACGGGAGCTGCGAGCGAGCCCGCCACGGCATCGCGCTCGGCTGCGAAGCGCATCAGGAATGCGACACGACTCGCCTCGCGCTCGTCCACCGGAGCGCGCTCCGCGAGCCAAGGCTCCATCCACGCCGTGACGGCGCTGCGGCCGAAGTAGAGCGTGCCGAAATCGGCGAGTGAGCGGTCGTCGTGCGCGGCGGCACGCTCGGGCGCTCCGGGATCTAGGTTCGCCCGGTAGCGCGCGAGGAGCCGCGGCAGCCGCACGAGGCGGAGCGCATCCAGGAAACGAACCCCGGGCGTACGCGCCACCGCGCGCGGATCGCCGCCCGGTGGAATTGCGACGAAGTGGCCACCGCGCGCGAACGCGCTCCGCACCGGTCGCACCGGAAGGAATTCGTGCGCCAGACCGGCGGCGCGCACGAGCGCGTGCAGTGCGTGATCCGCCGTCGTGACGCGCGCAGCGATCGGATCCGCGCCGGATTCGCCGGCGGCAGCGCGTCCACCCGCGCGCGGCGCGCGCTCCAGCAAGGTAACGCGGTGGCCTTGCTGGGTGAGCTGGAACGCCGCCGAGAGACCCGCGAAGCCGGCGCCCACCACGATTACGTGTTGCGGCCCGTGCGGCGCGCTCATGCGAAGTCGCCCGACGCGAGCCAGCGGTCGAGATGCGCGACGACGTCGTGCAACGTCGTGAACCGTTCGAACGGAATCCGGCGCTCTTCGAGCACCTCGGCGAGCGAGTCCTTGGCATACACGCGGTCGGCCACTTCGGCGGCACACAGATCCGAGACACGTCCGTTGCCGATGTGCACGACGGGCACGCCCGGATGGAGCTCGCGGAACTCCGCGATGCGCGCGCGTTTGCACACGCCGGTGCCACAGCCGCAGCTCGGATCGCGCCAGCGCGCTGCGATGCGCCAGTTGCCGTTCTCGTAGCGCAGCCGGTTCGCGTCGTAGGCGAAGCGCAGGCCGTGGAGCTGCTGCAGGCGATCGAGGTTGCGGTCGAAGCCGTCCGAGAGAACGCGAAACGGCACGCGTTGCCGCTCGCACCACGCGACCAGATCGCGCGCGCCGGGGTCCAGCTCGACCGTGTGCAGGAACGCCTCCAGCTCGGCTTCGGGGAGCACCAGCCCGTCGAGCAGCTCCATGTTGTAGGCCCACGCGTCGAGTTCGCCGCGCTCGAGGCGGGGCCACAGCTCGGCGCGACGCGCGGCTGCGTAGCGACGCGCGATCGTCGAGCCCACGTCCTGCACCGCGAAGGTGCCGTCGAAATCGCAGAACACCGCGAGACGCGGCGCCCCGCGCACGCGATAGAGCGCGGCGCCGTGGGGCGGCAGCTCGACCGCGAGACTTCCCTTCGCGACGCTCGCCTGCGCGGATCCGAGCAGCGGGATCACCTCGGGCGTCGCCACGCCGACGCCGTGCGCCGCGAGGTCGAGCGCGCTGCGACGCGACTCTTCCGTGTCGTTGAAGAGTGCGACGAGCCAGTCCGCTCCGGCGCGCGAAACGACGGCCGGCGCGACCTCGGCGTCGAGCAAGCCCGCGGCGCGCGCGGTTCCCGCGTGCGCCGCTTCGTCGACTTCGCGCGCCAGTGCGATCGTGTCGCGCACCGTGGCGCGCTCCTCGGCCGTGAGCGCCGGCACGTCGTCCGAGAAGATCGTCATGCCGCCGGTCACCGCGATCGAGGCCGCCAGCGCGCGCACCTCGTCGCGCGTCAGGCTCGACTGCTTCGAGCGCGCCATCAGGCAATCGGGGTCGTTGAGCCAGAAGCGGCGGTGCTGGAACGCGCGTGCGAGCGTATTGCGAAGCGCATTGCGACCCGAAGGCAGCGTCCTCTCGAGGCCTGGGATGCGAGGTCCGAGCACGTGCCAGTAGGGCGCCGTGTCGGGTCCGATGCGCATACCGTCGACGAGACCCACGGCGGGACCCAGCGGACAGCCGCAGCCGAGCACGAACGCCTCGTCGCCGGCTCCTGCACGCACCGCGGCGAGACCGCGCCGCAGCCGCGCCGCGCGCGTCACGCGCGGATCATGCGCCCGCGCGCACAGCGACTGCGTATAGAGGAAGTCGATCTTGTGATACGGAAAACCCATCTCGACCAGCGTGCGGAAGACGTGCTCGAGGTGCGCGACGACCTCGGGCCGTGTCGCGTCGAGCACGAAGACCCAGCCGTCCTTCGTCCAGATGCCGTGATGCAGGCCGCGCAGATCGCCGTCGCCGTCGGGGGCGCCCAACAGCCACTCGCGGTGCGTCTCATGGATGCGACTCTCGGGCACGACGCAGAATGGCGCTGTCCACAGGCCGGGCGTGAAGCCCGCCGCGCGAACCGCGCGCGCCACCGCCGCGAGGCCGCTCGGGAACTTCTCGTTGGTTTCGAGCCAGTCGCCGATCGCGCGCTGGTAGCCGTCGTCGAGCTGGACGAGTTCGATCGGGATCTCGTCGCGGGCGGCGACGAGCGCGTCGAGGTTGCGAACGAAGGCGTCCTCGCTGACGTCGTGGAAGAAGTGATACCAGGAGCACCAACCGGCCTGGAAGGGCGCACAGGCGCGGGCTCCGGCGCGGCGTCCTTGCGCTTCGGCGTGTGCTTCGAGCAGCGCGTTCGAGTCGCTGCCGAGCGCCAGGCGAACCGGCTCGAGCTCGATGGCTTCGCCCGGGTCGAGCGGTCTCTCGATGCGCTGCTCGATCTCGATGCGCACGACGTCGCCCTCGCGACGCAGATAGACGACGGCAAATGCGACGCCGCTCTCGAGTGCGCCGGCGCTGCACGCCGCATCCCCGGCGCCGAGTACCGTGACGCCGTCGGATTCCCACCACCCCGCGCGATCGGCCGGCGCTTCCCAGGTTCCGTGGTGGAAGCCGCGCAGCCAGGGGCCCGACGGGAAGGGCGGCGCTCCAGCGGGATCGAGCGCGGCGCCACCCGCGAACGACCAGGACTGGGCGCCTTGTCGCAGGAAGCGCAGGTGCGACAGGTCCGGCGCCTGCCACGAAAAGCCGAGACCCAGCGACTCGACGCGCAGCGGCGCGTCGCCCGCGTTCTGGACGCGCACCGACCAGGTGGCACACTCGCCGTCGCTCGTGGCGGCGAGCGTCACAGCCAGGGACCCGACGCGACACGCATCGGAAGCGAGCGCGGTTTCGTCGAGTCGTTCGTCCGCCGCAAAGGCGTCGGCGCTAGCGGCGTGCGTGCGCGCGAACACTCGAGTCGCCTGCACGGTGCCGGCCGAGGATCTGCGGAGGACGGGAGCGGAAACCATGGGCGCGCCAGTATACCCGCGGCGTTTCCTCGATCGACTCGCCAGCGGCCCGCCGCTGCTGCTCGACGGGGCCACCGGCACCGAGCTGGAGCGGCGTGGCGCGCGCTGCGAAGGCCCGCTCTGGTCGGCGCGCGCATTGCTGGACGATCCCGCGATGATCCTGCGCATCCACCGCGACTACGTGGCGGCAGGCGCCGAGATCCTCACTGCCAACACCTTCCGCACCCAGGCGCGCACGCTCGCGCGCGCCGACCTCGGCGCACGCGCAGCCGAGTTGACGCAGATCGCGATCGAGTTGGCGCGCCGCGCGATCGGCGACACGGGTTTCGTCGCCGGTTCGATGGCGACGCTCGAAGATTGCTGGCGGCCCGAACTCGCGCCGGACGACGTCGCACTCGCACGCGAGCATGCCGAACACGCCGCGAATCTCGCCGGCGCCGACCTGCTGCTCATCGAGACCATGAACAGCATCCGCGAGGCGCGTGCCGCCGTGCGCGCTGCGAAGGCAACGGGGCTTCCCGTCTGGGTGAGCTTCTCGTGCAACGACGCGGCGCGACTGCTCTCGGGCGAGCCGCTGGCGGACGCGCTCGCGGCGGTCGGCGCGCTCGCGCCCGATCTGGTCGGAGTGAACTGCCTGCCTGCGCCGCACGTGATCCCGGCGCTCGCGCCACTCGCCGCCTCGGGGCGCCCGTTCGCCGTGTACGCGAATCTGGGCGCGCCGCTGGGCGACGCGAGTACGGCGACCACGGCGCGCACGCAGGATGCGACGCCCGCGGAGTTCGCCGCGCACGCGCGCCACTGGCTCGCGCGCGGCGCGCGCGTCGTCGGCGGCTGTTGCGGCACGCGGCCCGAGCACATCAGCGCGATCGCGGAGGCGATCAAGTCGCCACTCTGACGCAACCCGGTTCACAGTGACGCAAACTTCGTCACCCCCGGTCGTGGCTCTGCCGCACGGCTGCCGGCGGCCTGCGGGGTTGCTGCCCGGTCGCTGCGGATGCACTGCGCGAAACGCCTCTGCGCTACGCCGTGCGGAGTGGGCACGCGGCTTGCTCTTGTCCTAGGTCACAACACAGAGCCTCGCGGTCCACCGCGCCCGGACTGGCAACCCCTCCTCCTGCACGCAAGTGCGGGATGCCAGTCCGGGCGCATCGCTTTGCGAAGCAAAGCGATGCGCCGAAGGCGCCTGCAAGCGGAGCGCGCAGCGAGCCGCAGGCGAGCGAAGTCCCATGACGACGCGGTCGCCCCAGCAACCGCCCTCATGCTGCAGTAGCTTGCGCACACGATGTCCAACGAGACAGACGCTTTACCGCTGCTCTTGCCGCGTCCCCGCCACTTCGAGATGCACATCGGCCGCTTCCGCCTGCGCGACGGCATCCCGATCGTGCTCGATGCCTCCGCGAACGACACCGACTTTACGAGCGCGTGCGCCCTCCGCGATGCGCTGTTGCGCAACCACGGTCTGCGCCTTCCGGTGGAGACGCACGCGCACCGCGACGGAATCGGGGCCTGCATCGAGTTGCGGCGCGAAGCGGACGCCGGCGAGGGCTATCGGTTGCGCGTCGTGGGCGACCACGTGCTGGCGATCGCTTCGGGTCCTGCGGCCCTGCGCTACGCGATCGAGACGCTGATCCAGTTGGTCGACACGCACGGCGCCCTGCCCGCCTGTCTCGTCGACGACGCTCCCGACTTTCCGAAGCGCGGGATCATGCTCGACGTCTCGCGCGGCAAGGTGCCGACGCCCGAGACGCTACACGCACTCGTCGATCTCTGCGTGCGCCTCAAGCTCAACGTGCTGATGCTCTACGTCGAGCACACCTTTCGCTTCCGGCGTCATCCGAAGATCGGGGCCGGCGCGTCCCCGCTCGAAGCGGAGGTGCTGCGCGAACTCGACGCATACGCCGCCGCGCGCCACGTCGAACTGGTGCCCAACCTGCAGTCACTCGGCCACATGGATCACATCCTCGCGCTTCCCGAGTACCAACGACTCGCCGAGACGGATGCGCGCTGGACACTCGCGTGTGCGGAGCCGGGCTCCTACGAACTGCTGCGCGACCTGTACGACGAATTCCTGCCGAACTTCCGCTCGCGACTGTTTTGCGTGGACTGCGACGAACCGTGGGATCTCGGTCGCGGCAAGTCGAAGGCGATGGCGGACGCCCTCGGTCCCGGCGGGCTGCTGCTCGATCACGTAAAGCACCTGGGAGAGCTCGCGCGCGAGCATCGACGCCAGTTGATGGTCTGGGCCGACTTCGTGCACAAACATCCGGAGCGGATCGCGGAGTTCGGCCGCGACGTGATCTTCCTCGACTGGTGGTACGAAGCCGAGCACGACTTCGACGAGGTGCGGCGCTTCGCCGAGCACGATCTCGCATTCTGGGTGTGCCCGGGCACGTCGTCGTGGAATTGCCTCTTCCCGCGTCTGGACAACGCCGTCACCAACATCTCGCGCTGGGCCGACGCCGGTCGCCGCCACGGCGCCGGCGGACTCCTCGTCACCGATTGGGGCGATTTCGGCCACTACAACCTGCTCGGAAACTCCTGGCTGCCCTACGCGTGGGCGGCGCAGCAGGCGTGGTCCGGCGAGGAAGCGCCGGCGCGCTTCGACCGCGCGTTCTCCAGACTCGTGTTCGGCGACGCGAGTGGCGAGTCGGCGCGCTGCTATCGCGAACTCGGCGCGGTGCACGACGCCGGCTTCGAGATCTTCAACGGTTCGGCGTTGCAGTTCCTGTTCTTCGACGACCTCGATCGCGCCTATTTCGTGCGCGGCGCCAAGCCTGCCGTAGTGCGAAAGAGTCGCGCGCGCATCGAGCGCACGCGCAAGCGACTCGCCGCTGCGAAGGCGCGCTTCGCAGGAGATCCGGTCGCGCACGGCGAGCTGCTCTACGCGGCCGACGCCTCGATCCACGCGCTGCGCAAGGCGCTCGCAGGACTCGATTACGTCGCGTGGCGCGAGCGGCCGGACAAGCTCGACACCAAGGCACGACGGCGCCTCGCAGACGAATGCACGCGGCTCGCAAAGGAGGAGCGCGCACTGCTGGCGCGACTGCACGCGTTGTGGCTCGCGCGCAGTCGGCCCTCGAACTTCGAGCTGACGAGCCGGCGACTCCGACGTTCGACTGCGAGCCTCGCACGTGCCGCGCGCGCGCTCACGGCCAATCGCCCGCCGGCGCCGCCGCCGGCGCACGAGGGCTTCAGCCCCGGCGTCGTGATCCGCGCGCTGCGCGACGCAGTCGCGCCGCAGTAGCGGCGGCCCGGCGCGACGCCGCAGCCGTCAACTGCGCGCCGCGCGCCAGAGCCGGCGCGCGATCCCAGCCAGGTACACCGAGCCGCTGGCCACGAGCAGTCCCTCGGGCGCCGTCGTCTCGCGTGCGGCGCGAAGCGCCAGGTGCGGGTTCGGGACCGCGCGCAGCGCGAGCCCCGGACGCGCCGCGCGCACGGCGCTGGCGATCTCCGCGGGATCGAGCGATCGCGTCGGCTCGGCGCGCGTCACGGTGACTCGATCCGCGAGCGGCAGCAACGCGTCGAGGATCGCCGCGAGGTCCTTGCCCGCCGAGATCGAGAGCACGAGATGCGTCGCCGCGCGCGGCACGAGCGCGAGCGCTGCGGCGAGTGCGCGCGCCGACGCGGCGGTGTGCGCTGCGTCCACGATGATCCACGGCGCGCGCGAGAGCACCTCGATGCGACCGGGCAGTACCGCGCTCGCAAAGCCGCGTCGCACCGCGTCGGCCAGTGTCGCCTCGCGGTGCGTGCCGAGCGCGCGCACGCAGGCGACGGCCAACGCGGCGTTCGTGGCGTGGTGGACACCGAGCAACGGAAGCGCCGCGTCGACCTCGAAGTCGCCGTCGCGCAGATGCAGCGACAGTCCGTCGAGATCGGCGCGGTGAACCGCGACGTCGAAATCACGGCCCAGAACGCGCGCAGGCGCACCCACTGCGTGCGCGCGCGCCAGCACGACCGCTTCCGCCTCGGGCGCGAGCGCGCCCACCACGACCGGCCGACCCGGTTTCACGATCCCCGCCTTCTCGGCGGCGATCGCGGCAAGCGTGTCACCGAGCTTGTCGGTGTGCTCGAGTTCGATCGTCGTCACGCACGCGACGGCCGGGTCGACGACGTTGGTGGAATCGAGACGTCCGCCGAGGCCCACCTCGAGGACGACGCGGTCGAGTCTTGCCTCCGCGAAGAGCAGGAACGCGGCGGCGGTGGTGACGTCGAAGAACGTCGGCGCGCGCTCGGGGTCTTCGTCGCACGACGCGACGACGTGCGGGCGCAGCCGTTCGAGGACGGCGGCGAGCGCGGCGCCCTCGACCTCGCGGCCGTCGATGCGAAAGCGCTCCGTCCATCGCGAAAGATGTGGCGACGTGAAGGTGCCGACGCGCTCGCCGGCCGCTCGCAGCACCGCTTCGGTGAGCAGCGCGGTGGAACCCTTCCCCTTCGACCCGGCGACATGCACGGTCGAGAGCTGCGTCTGCGGGTCGCCGACACGCGCCAGCAGACGACGGATCGGCGTGAGATCGAAGCGGCCGTAGCTCGCGTCGGGTTGTCGCTCGTGGTTGACCAGGCGTTCGAGGAAGGCGGTGGCGTCGTCCAGTGTTCGAATCGGCGCTTGCTCGGGCGGCGTCGCCATCGGCGGAAGATAGCCGGCGCGTTCCATGAAAACGGGGCGGTTCGCGTGGAACCGCCCCGTCCTCGGATCTCGGTTTTTCGAGCTCGGTTCGTCGGCCCCGGCTAGTGGGCCATGTAGCGCTTCCACTGGCGGTAGTTCTGCACCGCCTTGCTGGTGCCAGCCGTGGCCGGGTAATAGAACTTGAGCGCGTAGCCGCACTTGCGGCAGATCTTGTACGCGAACTTGAAACCGTCGACCTCGCGGGTATTGCCCACGACCTCGCGGTTGTCATCGTTGCAACAGCCGGATGGCTGGGGCGGCGACACGATCCTCTTCGGGTACTCGTTGCGAGGCGACTCCTCATTCGTGTAGCGGATGATGTTCTTGATCACCCGATGGGCCTTCGCATCGGAATTCTGCTTGCGGATGTTGCTGCCGATTCTTCTCAACTCGCTTTCCTCGCCGCCGTCTCTCCCGCGCGAAGCAAGGCGGGGCTGCCGAGCTGTGCCAGGAGAGGAGTGAAATCGCGATAGGGGTTCGTGCAGGGCGGGCCCTCCGCGTGCTGCAAGAGGTCACCGTCGGAACCGAGACGCAGGAGCGTCGAGCTGCGCGTGCCGTAGGCGCCGCGGTGCACGCAGGTACTCGCGAGTGCGTCGTCGCCCGCTTCGTGCGCGCGGCAGATTTCGGCAAGGCCGCCCGCGATCTGCGCGGCCGGACCCGCCACGACGGCCTCGGCGCGGTCGAGCGTGCGCGCGATCTTCGCGACCTCGCGCGCATTCGGGTCGGCGTTGCCAATCACGTGTACGCCGGGATCGAGCGTCATCGCGCGGGGTGTCCCCTCGTACACGACGGCGAAGGCATCCTGCTCGTCGGCCACGAAGAGATTGAAGGGGTTGTAGAGATTGGCGCCGAGCCGCACGACCGCGTCGGCTGCAGATCGCGCGCAGTCCGCGGCGAGCGCGTCGAGCACGAGCTGCCCGCGCGAGCGACGCGTGAGATCGAGGTCGGGTGTCGGTCGGTTGGTCAGCGCGGCGAAGACTCCCAGGGCACTCACGCCCCACCAGGTTCCGCCCGCGCGACGATCGCGCGGTGCGACCAGGAGACCGTTGCGTCCTTTTCGCAACGCCGGACCGTCGGAGGGACGGTCGGCGTACTCATCTCGATTGGCCGCGATCCAAAGGAACGCGCCCGGCGTGCAGCGGTGGAGGGCGACCAGCGTACACATGCGCTGTCTCCGAACCGTCACGCGCACGCCATGGAACCGCGCTAAAACGGATCCCATCGCGAATCGCGCTCCGGGGGTGGGGCGGAGGTTCGCGCGTATCCTAGCGGATCCAACCCCGCGGGGCCAGCCCTGCCCTCTACCGAGCGGTCTCGTCTCGGGTCTAGCTCAGCCGGTCTCGGTGCGGACGATCCGAAGCGGCGTGCGTCCACGCGGCTGTGCGGGCAGCTCGGCCGCCGCCGGCGACGACCAACCGCGCTCCGTGCGAACGCGATCCGCGCGCCGTCGTGCGGCGTCGCGATCCATTTCGAGGCCGTAATGGCTCAGCACGTCCTGCACCGTCTCGAAGTTCTGCTCGATCGTGAGCCGCACCGACTCGAAGCCATGATGGATCGCATCCTGGCGCTTCCAGAATGCGAGCGGGTTCACATTGAAGAATTCGGTGTCGCGCTCGCGGGGTTCGAGCAGCAGGATGTCGCCCTGGAAGCGGTCGTCGGTCAGATAGCGCTGCAGTCCCAGTTTGAGCCGCGAATGCAGGAGCGTCCGGAAGACCTGGTTCAACACCATCTTCATGCCGCGATCGGCGAGGTAGCGGCCGTTCGCGAAGTAGGGCGTGTCGCCGCCCTCGGCGTCGATGCGGTTCAAGAACGGGCGGAACGGGTTGTAACAGATGATCAGGTCGCAACCCTTCTCGATCGCGACGTCGATGTTCGCCGTGCGCCGCACGCCGCCATCGACGTAATCGACGCCCTTGATGCGCGCGGGCTTGTAGAAGACGGGGAGCGCGGTCGACGCCTGCACGGCTTCGGAGATCGAGATGTCGTTGCGCTCGTCGGGGCCGAACGTCTCGCGCTCCGCCGTGTCGAGATCGCAGGCGGTGACGTAGAGGTCGCAGCCGCGCTTGCGCGAAAAGCCGCGGAAATCGTTCGGGATCCGCATCCGCTCGAGGTTGCGGCGGAGCCAGCGCTCGAGGCTCGCGTTGTCGAAGAAGCCCGACGGAATGTGGTTGGTGAGCGCCGGCATCTCGCGCGTCGGCGAAACGTGCTGGATCAGCGCCATCGCGGCGGCTTCGAAGTTGACATAGCTGGGCTGGCGCGCGAAGGCCGCGAACGGGCCCGAGACCGCGTCGGGGAGCGTCGGCAGCGCCCGGATCAGATCACCGCCGATTCCCGGGAGGAACGCGAAGAGGTCGTAGAGCAGCTTCGCCGGCCGCACCGCGAACTCGCGCCAGTTCGGGTTGTAGAAATCGACCGGCCGGAGCATGTCCATCCGGCGGCTGGTGCCCTCGAGCACCTTCACCATCTCGCTCGGGGAAACGCCGGCGGCGAGCGCCACAGCGAGAATCGCTCCCGCCGAGAGACCGACGTAGACGTCGAAGTCGGTGATCTTCCGCTCGACCAGGAAGTCGTCGAGCGCCTTGAGGCCTCCGACCTTGAATGCGCCGCCTGAGACGGCGCCCCCAGCAAGCACGAGAGCGACTTTGGGGTTCCGCTTGGGCGGCGCGCCCCGGCTCTTCCGAATCAGCGTCAGACCCACGCCCGCACCTCCTCAGCCCTGAGGAGATCGGCCGTTCCCGCTCACCGGAGTAGCCCGATGGAGGAACGGAGCGGCAACCGTTGCGCCGATGGGAACGCGCTGCACCGCGTCATCTTAGTGCGGATCGATTGGCGAGTCGACCGTTTCGAGACCGATTCCGGCTCGCGAAACGGTGCGCAGACGCGTGCTCTCCTGCCGCGACGCTCGCGCGTTTGGAATGCACGCTCGTTGTGGTAGATAGGAGCTTTGTCGGTCGCGGGACGATCTCCATGGTGCGAACCCCCTTCGAGTCGCTCTCCAGCCGCATTCGAGTCGAGGCCGCCCTCCTGCTGGGCCTGCTGCTCCCCGCAGGCTGCGCGGCATCGTCTGGACTGCCACGGGCGGAGCCCCGCAGCCTGCCGATCGCCGCACCAGCGATCACCGGCGTCTACGGCGAAGCGAAGCTCCCGCAGCAAGCTTCCGTCGAGGACGAGATCCAGAGGGAACTGCAGCGCCAGGAAGAGCTGCTCCGCGAGATCGACAAGGAAGCGACGACGCGCGGCGCCAGCCGCGCCAGCGTCGCACCGACCGAAGCCGAGATCGACGTGAAGTCGGACCCGCGCTCGGCGCCTGCGGCGCCGCGACTGCGCGCGCTTCCCGACTCGGTGTTCGAAGAGAAGCACACCTCGATCCCGTCACCGGATGGCAAGGGCAAGCGCTCCGTACTCGCGCGCAGCCTCGACGCGGATCGCGACGGCCATCCCGAAGAGCTTCGCTACTTCGACGAGAAGACTGCGCAGCTCGTGCGCGCCGACGAGGACCGCGACTACGACGGGCGCTTCGACGTGTGGAGCCGCTACGAGGGCGGCGCGCTCGCGGAGCGCGAACTCGACGAGAACGGCGACGGCAAGCCCGACACCTGGGAGCGCTACGCGAACGGGCGCATGATCTCGCGCGAGGTCGACCGCGACGGCAACGGCGCGCGCGACGCCTTCTACCTCTACCAGGGAGACGCGCTCGTCGAAGAGCGCCACGACACCCGGGGAACCGGCAAGATCGATCGCATCGTGCGCTACGAGCGTCGCCACATCACCCGCACCGAAGAAGACCGCGACGGCAAGGGCCAACTCGACTCGTGGTCGACCTACGGCCTCGCTGCAAACGGCGCCGAGGTCGTGGTGCGCGTCGAGCGCGATACCACGGGCGACGGCAAGCCGGATGTCTTCGAGAGCTTCGAGCAGCAGGACGGCAAGACCGTCCTCGTGCGCCGCGAAGAAGACGTCAATCAGGACGGCACCGCCGACGTCATTTCGATCTACGACAAGGGCAAGCTCGTGAAGCGCGAGATCACCGATCCCAGCCTGACACCGCTCTGATTCGCGGGCTTGCTAGGAGACTGACCCAAGATGGATCCCGCCGCCCGGAAGCCGACGCGTGTGGCGCGGGGGCGTGACGTTCGTCCGAAACGTCCTCGGCGGACGGACGT
>JAGSPS010000080.1 GCA_018262315.1 Deltaproteobacteria bacterium
GTGTTGCACCCGGTCTTTGCACAGGGCTTCATGACGGGACTCGGCTCGAAGAGCCTGTACTCGTCGGCGACGCAGGACTGCGCCAACAAGTTCGCCGTCGCGCGTCACGTCTACGGCTTCCCGTTCACGCAACCGTTCCCGGATCTCGATCGCACACAGTGTCTGTTCATCATCGGCGCCAACCCGGTCGTCTCGAAGTGGAGCTTCCTCCAGGTGTCGAATCCGGGGCAGCGCTTGAACACGATCCAGGCGCGCGGGGGGCGCGTCGTCGTGATCGATCCGCGGCGCACCGAGACCGCGAAGGTCGCGAGCGAGTGGGTGCCGATCCGCCCCGGCAGCGATGTGTTCTTCTTCCTCTCGTTCCTGCATGAACTCTTCGCGCAAGGCGGCGTCGATCGCGCGCGCGTCGCGCAGCACATGAGCGGCGCGGACGAAGTGGAGAAGCTCGTCTCCGCGTGGCCGGCCGAGCGCACCGAAGCGGTGACGAAGATTCCGGCCGCGAAGCTGCGCGAACTGGTGACCGCGTATCGCACGGCGAATGGCGCCGCCTTCTACTGCTCGACCGGCGTCAACATGGGCGGCCACGGCTCGCTCGCGTTCTGGCTGCAGGAATGCGTGAACGCGCTCAGCGGCAATCTCGATCGAGCGGGCGGTACGCTGGTCGGCCGCGGCGTGATCGACTTCGCGAAGTTCGGCGTAAAGCGCGGGCTGCTGATGCGCGACGACCGCACACGCATCGGCGATTTCGCTTCGGTGAACGACGCCTTCCCCGGCGGCGTCCTCGCCGACGAGATCCTCACCCCCGATAACCTGACAAAAAATAACCTGACGCCCGGCACCAAACAGGTGCGGGCGCTGTTCGTGACGGGTGGGAATCCGTTGATCACGATGCCGAATGGCAACCGGTTGCGCGCTGCGTTCGAGGCGCTCGAGTTGCTCGTCGTGCTCGACGTGCTGCCCACCGAGACGGCGTCGCTGGCGCATTACGTGTTGCCTTGCACGGCGCCTTTCCAGCGCCCCGATCTTCCGTTCGTGTTCCCGCTGATGCTCGGTCTCCAGACCCGGCCGTATCTGCAGGCGACGCGCAGCGTGGTGCCGCCGGAGGGCGAGCAGCGCGACGAAGCGACGATCTATCTCGACCTCGCGCGCGCCTGCAACGCGCCGCTCTTCGGCTCGCGCCTTGCGCAGCGCGCGCTCGAGATCGCGAAGGCGGTGCATGGGCGGCGCCACCCGAACGCACAGCCCGCGATTCCGCAGGAGGCGCTGCTCTCGCTGCTGTTGCGCATCACCGGGCAGGGCGGCTTCAAGACCCTGCTGGCGCATGCGCACGGCCGGCTGCGACCCGAGCATGCGCAGCAGGATTTCCTGGGCGCGCGCGTCACCACGCCCGATGGCAAGGTGCAGCTGGCGGCGCCGCCGCTGCTCGACGCGGCGCGCGGGCTCGACGCCGCGTTCGAACACGAGCGCGCTCGCGACGGCCAGCTCCGACTCATCACCAAGCGCCACGTCAAGACGCACAACTCGTGGACCCACAACCACGAAGAGTTCGTGACCGGCGAAGGCGGTACCAACTACCTGTACGTTCACCCCGAAGATGCCGCGCGCATCGGTGTCGCGGACGGGGAGCTGGCCGACGTGACGAGCGCAACCGCGACGCTACGCGTCCCCGTGCAGCTGCTCCCCGATCTGACACCCGGCACCGTGGCGCTGCCGCACGGGTGGGGACACCAGATGGCGAAGGGCCTCTCGGTGGCGAGCAAGACGCGCGGCGTGAACGTCAACATCCTCGCCGCCGACGGACCGGACGCGCTCGAACGCGCCTCCGGCATGGCGCACCTCACCGGGATCCCGGTGGACGTGCGCCCCGCCGCGGGACCACAGGATCCGACGAGCTGGAGCGGGATCGCGGAGCCGTCTCGATGTCCGTGATTCCGCACTTCGCCAAGTACGCAGCCGCGTTCGAAGCGGCCTATGCGAGCGACGACTGGTCGCTCGTCGCGCCCTTCTTCACCGAAGACGCCGTCTACGAGGCGAAGCTCCCGGCGCCGCTCGGCGGCCGCTTCGAGGGCCGCGCCGCGATCCTCGCGTACTTCAAGTTCGTACTCGACAACTTCGATCGCCGCTTCGCATCGCGCGAGATCGGCCTCGTCAGCGGGCCACGCGAGCAGGGCGATTCGGTTTGGCTGCGCGGCTTCGCGCGCTATGTCGCGCCGGGTGTGCCCGATCTCCGCTTCGAGCTCGAAGAGACCGTATGGCTCGATGGGGATCGGATCCGCAAGATGGAAGACCGCTACGACGCAGCAACGATCGCAGATCTCGAGGCCTACCTGCGCGAGCACGGCGCGAAGCTCGGGATCACGCTCGGCTGAAGCGCGCTTCGCGGTCATCGACCCGCGCAACGCCGAACGTGTAGAAGACCGACGTGTCCTCGCGCTCGAGCGAGCGCGCGAGCGACAGGTCGTACACGAGTCCCGGCACGCGCGGAGGCGTCCACTGCGCGGCCAGGTGGCGCCAGCAGATCCGCGAGCCGGGGAAGCTGTAGGCACTGATCTTCGTGACCAGCGCGTGGAAGCGATGCTCCGGCATCCAGGCGCTGACGTCGGAGAGCGACCACTTCACCGGCGCGTCGCGCAGCAGCCGGGCGGGAACCTCTTCGATCGAAGCGCAGCGCAGCTCGAGTCGCGCGAGGTGCTTGCGTGCGCGCTCGGCGCCTTCGGGCGTAATCCAAAGCGGAAGCGCGCCGTCCGGGTCGTAGCGGCCGTGATAGATCAGATGCAGCAGCGCGCTCTCGCGCAGCAGCCGGCGCTGCGCGAAGCCGAGCATGCGGCGGTAGAGGTAGGCGCCGACGCGGCCTTCGGTCGAGCGCCGGAAGCTCGGGTCCTGCAGCGCGATGGCAGACGCGATCGGGTGGAAGAACGCGCGCCAGAGCCGCTCGCCGCGCGCGATCTCCGCCGCGGAGCGCGCCAGCACCGCGCGCTGCTCGTCGAGCGTCGTCGCCGCGAAGCAGGCGCGCGGCCACCGCAGCAACCCGGCGCGGCGCATCCATGCGGCATGCCGCGCGAGCGCCGTTTCGAGCCGGCCCGCATAGAGGACGCCGCGCTCCAGCAGAGATCGCCGTGCGTCCCAGTAGCGCCGCGCGCGCGGCGTGAGGCTCGGGCGGAGCCGGGCGTAGGCGTCGAGTCGGTGCGGATCGGCGTCGACGCCGAGAAACGCCCGCAGCGGCGCATGCGAGAACGCATCGAGCGCCGCGGCCTTCAGCTCCAGCGTGTGGAGCTGACTCTCGCGGCGATCGATCGCCAGGAAGCGGCGCGGCGCTGCGCCCAGCAGCGAGAGCGCGCGACCGCCGCCCGCGGCGATGCACACCACGGTGTCGTCTCGACCCGGCGCGAGCGCGCGCCACTCCGAACGCGAGTCCTCGTTGCAGGCGCTGTAGAGCGGCCGGCGCCGGAGCACAGCGATCAAGGTTCGTCTCCGCTTGCGGCGTGCCGGCCGACCAGCGCATAGAGATCCTCACCCTCGCGCTCGAGCAGCGACGCCGAGAACGCCTCGGCCGAGATCGCCGGATCGATCTCCATGCGCGACGTCTCGACGTCCGTCCACGCCTCGCGCCCGATCTGCTCGATGCGCATGTGCTGGATGCGCAGGAACCCCGCTTCTTCGACGACCCCGCCGAGCGCGACGCGCAGGCGCTTGCTCGGCTCGACGTCGCTGCCGCGGTAGAAGTCCACACGCGCGACGCCGTTGCGCGTGCGGTCGATCCAGGCGACGAGCCGGCCGTACTGCGACGCACGCTGCGGCACGGCTTCGATCACCGCACACGGCACGCCCCCTTCGAGTACATCGGGCAGCCGCCGCAACGCGAAGTGCTCGAAGCGCTGGTGCTCCAATTCTTCGAAGCTGAGATCGCTGCCGTAGAACGAATCGGCCTTGTGCGCGGTGCCGACGCGCCGCGGCCGGCGTTCCTCGGCCTGGTAGAGCCACGTGTCACTCGCGCTCTCGGGCGTTTCCAGCACGAGCAACGCGTGGCCGCGCAGGTAGTTCGGCGCCGTGAAGCGCAGCAGCGAGCGCGCGTTCTCCGCGTCGCGCCGATACGCGACGTCGAAGGCGCGCCGCGAGACGAGCCGCCCGCCGCGGTACACGCGCAGCTCCACGCTGCGCACGCCGGGCGCGTGTAGCGTGCGGTCGAAGGCGTCGCGCAGCAGATCGCGCTCGCCTCGCTCGGGCGCCGCGAACTCTTCGGCCCCCGCGCGCGCGCCCAACATCACGACCGTCAACAACAGAATCGCCGCCTGCTTCCGCATCAGCTCTGACCTCCCGAGAGCGCCGCAAAGCCGAAGCGCCGCCAGCGATGTCGCCAGGCGGCGCGCGTCATGCCCAGCGCGCGGCGCGCTGCTTCCTGGTTTCCGTCGGCCTGGCGGAACGCCTCGACCATGCGCTGTGCGATGCGCTGGTCTTCCGCATCGAGCGCGGGCGCGAGCGCCGCGCGCGCTTCGAGCAGATCCGCCGGCGCGAGCGGCGCCGTCCCGTCCCACCAGAGCAGCGCGCCCTGGAGCGCCGCGCGCAGCTCGCGCGCGTTGCCGGGCCACGGCTGACTGCGGAGCGCAGCGAAGAACGCCGGCGCCGGGGCGCAACTCGGCATCCCCCGTTGCATCGAGAGTTGCCGCAAGA
Source organism: Deltaproteobacteria bacterium (assembly GCA_018262315.1). Lineage (GTDB taxonomy): Bacteria > Myxococcota_A > UBA9160 > UBA9160 > PR03 > PR03. The sequence continues at coordinate 4,669 of JAGSPS010000080.1, forward strand.
GATCGACCGCGAGCACGTCGATGTCGGCGCAGCGCTCGCGCAGCGGTGGCACCGCGATCGTCGCCTGCGCGAGCCGGTAGAAGAGATCCTCGCGGAAGCGTCCAGCACGCACTTCGGCGGCGAGATCGCGATGCGTCGCGGCGACGACGCGCACGTCGAGCGCACGCACCGCCCCGCCGCCCACGCGACGCACTTCGGAGTTCTCGAGTACGCGCAGCAGCTTCGCCTGAAGCGTGGGCGGCGCGTCGCCGATCTCGTCGAGCAACAGCGTGCCGCCGTGCGCCCGTTCGAACAGGCCCGGCCGCGCCTGCACAGCGCCCGTGAAGGCGCCGCGCTCGTGGCCGAAGAGTTCGGCTTCGAGGAGTCCCTCTGCCAGCTCGGTCACGGCGAACGAGACGAGCCGCGCGCGCCCGCTCTCCTCGTGCAGCGCGCGCGCGACGACTTCCTTGCCCACTCCCGTCTCGCCGAGCACCAGTACGCTCGCCCGCAGCGGCGCGAGCCGCCGGATCCAGGCGCGCACGCGTCGCGCAGCCGGCGAGACGCCGAGGAAGCGCTCGGCGCCGCGCCGACTCTCGACCGCAGCCCCCGATCGCCCATCCAACGCCTGGGCAATCGTCGGAAGCAGCTGCTCCTCGACCCGGAACGGATACTCGAGGAAGTGCAGCGCGCCCGCGCGACCGGCGCGGAACACCACTTCGGCGTTCGCGGCTGCGCTGTAGAGAATGAACGGCACCTCGCGGATCCGCCGCACGGCGCGCAGCAGTCCGAGTCCGTCGAGTCGCGGCATGCCGTGATCGGAGAGCACGACGTCGACCGACTGCGCCCCGAAGCGCGCCAGCGCCTCGACGCCGTCCGCCGCCGTCACCACGGAGAAGCCCGAAGCGTCGAGCGCCGCGGCGAGCCGTTCGCGCGTCGCGGCCTGGTCCTCGGCGAGCAGGATGCGCGCACGCGTCATGAGGCGCCCTCAGCCGGCCCGAGCTGCGGCAACTGGACCCGGAACACGGTGCGACCGGGGGCTGAGTCGACCGCGAGCGAGCCGCCGTGCGCCGACACTACATCGCGGCAGAGCGCGAGCCCGAGTCCGAAGCCGCTGCGGAAACGGCCGACGCCCGGCTCGAAGATCTCGGTGCCCAGTTCAGGCGGAATCCCGATGCCGTCGTCCTCGACCTCGATCCCGACCCACGCACCCGGCGGGGCGGCGCGCGTCGCAAGCGCCGTGCGCACGCGGATGGCGCCGCCCCGCGCCGTCGCCTTGACGGCGTTGTCGAGCAGGTTCTCGACGAGCGACGCGATCCGCACCGGGTCGGCCATCAGCGGCAGACGTGCCAGCACGTGGTCCACTTCGAAGTGTCGTTCGGAGCGCAACCGCTCGACACGCGCGGTCGCATCGTCGACGAGCCGCACCAGGTCCACGCGGCGCAGATCGAGCCGCCGCCCATCGCGCGAGAGCAGGCAGTCGAGTCGGCGACCGAGTTCGTGCGTGATCGCCTCGATGCGGCGCAGCGCCGGGCGCGACGCTTCGGCCGCCGCGGCCTCGCTCGACCGCGCGAGCTGGCGGATCTCCTCGGTGGGCTTGCGCAACTCGTGCGCGACGCCGCGCACGAACTCGGCGCATCGCTGCCCCGACGCGATGCGCGCCAATTCGCGTGCCTGCTGCGTGACCTCCTGCTTCAGAGAGCTGAGCAGGTGGATGCGCTCCAGTGCGACGTTCGCGAGCGCGCTGACCGCATCGGCCTGCGGCTGCAAGTCCGCGGCGCGCTCGCGCGGAATCTCGTCGACCACGAGCCACGTCGAGCGAGCGGGCGAGATGTCGAGTGCGAGCCACACCGCGGCTCGATCGGGCGGAATCGCCGCGCGCTCGTGCGGACGGCGCCCGGTGCAGCGCGCCAGGAACGCCGCGGCAGCGGTTCGCACCTCCGCGACGCGCGCAGCGGCCTGCACGCGCGTCGCGGCTTCGAGCACGGCGCCGCGATCGTCGAGCGCGCAGGACAGCGCCTCGGTGCGCGCGGCTACGCGCGACTCGAGCTGCGAAGAGGCGGCGGCGTCGCCGAGCGCGAGCGTCGCCAGCAGCGCCACGTCTTCGACCGCGCGCAGCTCCTCGGGTGCGTAGGGGAGGCCGTCGCGTCGCGGCGCGATCACCAGCAGCGCGGATTGGTTTGCGCGCGGCGTGAGCGCGACCACGAGTTCGGGCCGCAGCAGGTCGGGATCTTCGCTGCGCGCCGGGCGCACGATGCGGTGGGTTGGCTCGGGATGCGCGTCGCACCAGAGCTGCACGCCGCGCTCGGCGAGCGTCGAGCGACGCACTCCGTCACCGACGAAGAACGCCTCGACGGCGCCCGCGCGCAGCTCCCTGCCGAGCAGCCGCGCGACGCGTGCGAGCACATCGCCTGGGCTCGGCGCGCCGGCCAGCGCGCGACTTGCACGTGCGAGCAGCGCTTCGGGTGCCGCCGGCGCGCCGAGCCGTCCGGTTGCGAGTCGCGTCGCCGCCGAGTGGAAGCCCTGATAGACGAGCGCCGTGGCGAGCGCGAGTGCGGCGCCGTGCACCGGGGCGAAGTCGTGCGACGCACCGGCCGCCTGCCAGGCGGCGGCCGTCGCCGATGCTGCGAGCAGCAGGGCGACGAAGCCCGACGCGGCCGACACGATCACGTGGCGAAGCCAGGCGGGCGGATCGAGCAGCCGGTAGCGCACCACGGCCCAGCCGAGCGCGAGCGGCAGCGCGAGTCCGCCGAGCGCGAGCAGCGCCGACGCCACCGGCGCCGGTTGCACCCCGACTACGAACGCCGCCAGGGGACCCGCACCGGCCAGCACGAAGGCCGCCATCGCGGCGCGCGCACGGGCGCGCTCGACGGGCGAGAGGCGCCGCCCGGGAAACGCACACGCGGCGACCAGCAGGGTGCCTGCAAGGAAGCTCGCCGCGAGTGCGACGCGTTCCACGCCGTCCACGGCCGCCGGCTCGCCGAAGCGCAGCTGTGCGACGAGCGCGGGCACCGCCCAGAACAAATATGGAAGCGTCGCCAACGCGCGCCTCCGGAAACGCGGCACGACCACCGGGAAGCGCGCCGCCAGGTGCAGCAGCGCGGCCGGCAGCGCACACCAGGCGAGCAAGCCGAGCCGCGCGCGCAGGACCGGCGCCCCGACGAGGCCCGCATCGTCCGGCGTCGCCAACCCGACCGCAGCGCCGAGACCGGTGCCCAGGCACAGCGACACGGCGAACAGCGGCGTCGCAACCGGGTGTCGCCCGCCGAGCACGCAGGCGAGCGCGAAGAGCAGCAGCGCGCTCGACGCCAGCAGTGCCGGCCACTGCTCGGCGAGAGCATGCGCCGCGCGATGGGTCGCCACGCTCAGCGCGACTTTTCGGGCGCCGCGCGGCCCGCGCAGCTCGGCCCGCACCGCGTCGCCCACGTGCAGTCCCTCGAGCGTGCGGAGCACTTCGCTGCGGCTCGCCGGCGTGACGAGGCCGGCGTCCCCCGGCAGTCGTAGCCCGAGCACGCGCTCGCCCGGTTGCAGCACGGCGTCCGGCGCGCGCAGCAGCACGGCGGCAAAGGGGACCCGCAACGACGGATCGAGCAGCTCGGCGAAGCCGAGCTTCGGTGCCGCGCCGAGCTGGCGCAGATCGGGCAGCAGCACCAGCAAGACGATTCCGACGAGCGTGCAGCCGCGCAGCGTGCGCGGATGGCGCATCAGCGCGCGACCCGGTCGCGCGCCTGGACGAGCAGCGCGGCCGGCAGCAACAACAGGTTACCGGCGAGGAGCAGACCGACGCCGAGACTCGCAAGCAGCCCGAAGCCGACGAGGCCGCCCCATTGCGAAAACAGCATCACCGAGAAGCCGAGCGCGAGCACGCCGCTCGACACCAGCACGGGCTCCCCAGCGATCTGCAGTGCCCGGTCGAGGGAGCCCCAGGTGTCGAAGCCCAGGCGACGCGCATCGGCGTAGCGCAGCGAGAGATGGATGGTGTCGTCGACGCCGATGCCGATCAAGATCGCGCCGACCATCGTGTTGGCCGGGTCGACGCCGATTCCAACCCAGCCCATCAGCCCCAGCAGCGCAAGGACCGGCAGCGTACTGGCTACGATCGCACAGGGCGCCAGCGCTCCGAAGCGTCGGAACAACACGATCAGCGTGACGGCGACCATCCCGAAGGCCGATACGAAGCTCTTCCACTGCGTGTCGCGCAGCTGCGAGACGAAGCGATCGGCGAGTACCAGGCCGCCCTCGAACTCGATGCGCGTACCGGGCGTGGCGTCGCGCTCGAGTGTGGCCAGGGCGTCGAGGATTCGCGCGACGTACGGGGTCTGCTCCGCGTCATCGAGCCAGGCGCGATCGACCGAAACGCGCGCGCGCTCGCTCTCGCCGTCACCGACAGCTTCCTTCCAGAACCAGCGCGCGGTCTCGGTGGACGCCACCAGCGCCACCGTGCGCGGCGCATCCGCGACCAGGTCGTCGAAGCTCGCGGGCGGGTGCCCGCGATCGACGCGATGGGCGTCTTCGAGCAGGTCGAGGAAGCTCCAGGTGTCGCCGGTCGTCGGCTCCGCCGCGAACAACGCCTCGATGCGGGCGAGCAGTCCGAGCGATACCGCGTCGTAGACGTGCATCCCGCGCGGCAGCGTCACGACGATCTCGGTCGTCATCGGCTTGCGAAAGTTCGCCTCGATCGCGCGCAACGAGCGCACCACGAAGGACTGCTCGCCGAAGCCGAAATCGCTGGCGTAGTGCAGCCGCGGCGCGCCGGTGGCGAGCAGTGCGAAGCCGCCGAGACACGCGGCGAGCACGGAGCGCGGGTAGCGCCGCAGCGTGTCGCGAAGCGCCGCCAGGATCTCGTCCGGCAGCGCCGACGCACGAGCGCGGGAACGAACCGCTGGCCGCCGCAGGTGCAGGACCAGCAGCGCTGGCAACAGCGTGAAGGTGACGAGGAACGCGATCGCCACGCCCAGCGCGGCGAGCCCGCCGAAATGGCGGAAGCTCTCGAGGTCGCTCCACAGGAACGAGTCGAAGCCCACCGCGGTGGTGGCCGTGGTCCAGAAGCAGCCGGGTCCGACCTGCTGCGCAGCGGCGACGAGCCGCGCGGCGGAATCGCGCTCGTGGGTGCGCGCCACTGCGGTCAGCAAGTGGATCGACGTCGCGACGGCGATCACCACCATCAGCGGCGGCAGCGCCGAGAGCAGCGACGTCATCGGCAGCCCGGCGAGTGCGGCAATGCCCTGCACGGCCGCAGTGACGGAACCTACCGCGAGTACCGGCAGCAGCGCGAACCAGACGTCGCGGAAGAGCAGCAGCAGCAGCCCGCCCATCACCACGAACATCAACGCCGTCAACACCACCGCGTCGCGCTCGAGCGTGTCCGACGAGACCACCGTCCACAGCGGATCGCCCGCGACGTGCAGCTCCGCCCGCAGCTCGCGTTCGAACGCGGGCAGCAGCGCCAGTACCGCGCGCACTGCCTCGCGCATCGGCTGGCTCTCGATCGATTGCAGTTCGACGACGATCCCGGCCGAGCGCCCATCGGCGGCGAGCACGGTGCCCCGAAAGAAGTGTTGCTCGCGCGCCGTCGCGAGCAGCGACGGCCAATCGTCCGCGAGCACGGCGCCGTCGCCGCCGGGTTCTGCGAGCGTGCGCGTCTCGAGCGGCGCCACCACGATCGGCGTGTTCAGCGCGCTCCAGGTGCGCCGCACGTTCGGCACCCGCTCGAGCGCCGCTTGCACGCGTCCGAGAAAGCCGAGCGCCCACGGCTCGGCGATCGCATCGCAGCGCGGCGTCTCGCGACACCCGAAAACGACGAGCAGGTGCACGCCGCTCTCGAACTCTTCGAGGAACGACGCGAGCCGCAGCACCTCGGGACTGCGCGGCCCGAAGTAGGCGGCGTAGCCCACCTCGGTGGGCAGGCGCGAGGCGGCCGCAACCAGCAGCGCCGTTGCGATTCCGGCGGCTGCAACGGTGGCGCGCGGGCGCCGCACGCTCGCGGCGCTGAGACCGGCGGCGAGCTGTGCGAGAGGGCGCTGCAACTTGGAACCGGCCGCATCCAGGGGGTGGAGACGATCCTACGCGAGCCCGTGTCGAAGCCGGGTTAGGAAATCCCAAGGAAAGCGGAAGTGCGCGAACTGACTCTGCTTTCTCGAACTCTGGTGGCTGGCTGCGGCTGGTGGCTGCACGACGACCGGCCGCGAACGCGCGTGGGCGCAGCGAGGCTCGCGCGGATCGCGGGTTGCGCG
>JAGSPS010000304.1 GCA_018262315.1 Deltaproteobacteria bacterium
CGCGAAGCTGACGTCGGTGGTCTCGGCGTCGATCGGCGTGGCGGTATTCAGCATGAAGGTGTCGACGCCGCCACGGATCTGGACCGTCTGCAGCGGCGCCGCAGATGGCGCATCGCAATCCGGCGGGTGGCCGGCGCGCGCGGCGGCCTGCATCCTGCGCGCGCCGATCGGGGGAATGCAGCGTGCGCCACAAGAACCGCGCCCTCGTCGCGACACTCGTCGCCGCGGCGATGCTCGCGATCGTGGCCGGCGCGCCGCCGTTGAATGCGCATGGCGGAGCGGTCGCGCAGCCGTCGAGCGACGCCTACGAAGACCGCATCTTCGCGCTGATGAACGCCGAGCGCAGGCGTCACGGCATGCGACCGCTGCGGCGCGGGTCGTGCGCCAGCTCCTACGCAGAGCGCTGGTCGGGGCAGCTCGCGCGCAACCAGAGGCTCCACCATCAGTCGCTGCGGCCGCTCTTGAGATCGTGCGGAGCGCGGCGAGCCGCCGAGAACATCGGCTACGGAAACGTCTCCGCCGAAGTGCTGATGAAGAAGTGGATGGCGTCGTCGCGCCACCGCGCCAACATCCTCGATCCGCGCCTCTCCTACGTCGGCGTCGGCGCGGCGCGCTCGAAGAGCGGCCACTGGTACGCCGTCCAGGATTTCCTCGGCTTCTGAATCAAGGGATCTCGCAGCTTCACGCGATTACGTCATCGACGAGCAACTGCTCGATCTCGGCGGCCGAGAGGCCGAGGATCTCGCCGAGCACCGTGTCGTTGTCCTCGCCGAGCAGCGGGCCCGAGTCGTCGAAGCCGCCGGGGCTCGCCGAGAGCCGGAACCCCGAGCGTTCGTACGGCAGCACGCCGAGCACCTCGTGGTCGAGCGACATGAAATGACGTCGGTGCGCGAGCTGCGGATCCTGCAGCAGCTCGTTCAGATGCTGCACGACGCCAGCAGGCACGCCGGCTTCCTGCAGTTGCGCCATCAACAGGTACGCACCGGACTCGCGCGTCCAGGCGGCGAGATGGGCGTCGAGATCGTGCTGGTGCGCGACGCGACCCGCCGCCGTCGCGAAGCGCGGCTCGCGCGCCCAGCTCGGCGCGCCCATCGCGGCGACCAGCGCCTGCCACTCGCCGTCGCTCGCCACCTCGATCGCGATCCACGCGTCCTCGCCGGCGCAGGGATAGACGCCGTGCGGCGCCGCGCCCGCTTCGCGATTGCCGGCGCGCACCACCGATTCCCCGTTCGCGCTGTAGCGAACCACGAACTCCGAGAGGCTGTAGACGCCCGTCTCGATCTGCGAGACGTCGATGTGTTGGCCAGCGCCGCCGCGGCTGCGCTCGAGCAGCGCAGCGGCGATCAGCAGCGCGACGTAACGCGGCGACAGCGAGTCCGTGATCGTCGCGTAGGGGCCGAGCGCCTCGCGGTCGGGCCAGCCGGTCAGGTGGTTGAAGCCCGCGATCGCCGAGCCCTGGCCGCCGAAGCCCGGGTAGTGTCGCTGCGGTCCCGTCTGCCCGAACAGCGCGCTCGTCACCACGATCAACGCGGGCTTGCGCGCGAGCAGCTGCGCCGGGCCGAGGCCCAGCTTGTCCATCGCGCCGGGCGCGAAGTTCTGCGCCACCACGTCGGCCCAGTCGGCGAGTCTCAATACCAAGTCAACGCCCGCCGGCTTGCGCAAGTCGATCGAGACGCTCCACTTGTCGGGATTGAGCAGCGCGAACATCGGCGCCGCGTCGAGATCGACCGGCTCACCCGCTCGCGCGTGCGAGAGCCGCAGGAAGTCGGGTCGCACCGCCGACTCGACGCGGATCACCGTGGCGCCCTGCTCGGCGAAGTAGCGCGTCGCCACCGCGCCGGCGGCGCCGGCGCCCAGCTCCAGGATGCGGAGCCCCGCGTAGACGCCCGACTCGCCCATCAGAGGACGCCTTCGGCGGCGAGCTTCGCGATCTCCTCACGCTCGAGTCCGAGCGCGCGGTAGACCTCGTCGTTGTGTTCGCCGATGCGCGGCGCGCGGCGGCGGATGCCAACGCGCAGCCCGCCCGCCTTCGCGAAGAACGCGGGGTGTTCGATCGCCGCGCCGAATTCCGGGTACTCGAGGGTGGTGAAGAACGCGCGGTCGCGGAGCTGCGGATGCGCGAGGATCTCGCGCGCGTCGTTGCACGGCGCGAGCAGGATGCGTCGCTCGAGGGCGCCGGCGTAGAGTTCGCGCATCGTCTTGCTCGCGAAGAACGAGCCCAGGGCGGCTTCGAGTCGGGCGAGTGCCACATCGTCCAACGTGGCCGGGCTGAACTGTTCCCAGTCGTAGTTGCACAACCACGCGGGCGCCGCGCCGGATTCGCTCATCCACGCCACCATCGCACGCAGTCCGGCCACGCGCGCCGGACCGCCGCGCAACCCGAACGAGACGTAACCGTCGCGCGCGAGCCAGATCTCGCGCGTGCGGCCGCTGCGTGCGCCGCTGCGACGCGGCGGCCGCGGCGAGTTCCCGTAGAGACCCGGTCCGCCGAGCAGCGTGCCGAGCTGGCATTCGTGCAGCGACACATCGACGAGCTGGCCGCGCCCCGATGTCTCGCGCGCTTGCAGGGCCATCAGCACGCCGAGCACCGCCTCGGGTGCGGCGTGGTAGTAGGAGGTCGGCAGCGTGCAGCGCAGCGGTGGGCGATCGGGATCCCCCGTCATCGACGCGTTGCCGCCCATCGCCACCACCACCAGATCGCGCGCGCGGAGTTGCGCGTGAGGCCCCGTCTGCCCGAACGGCGTGATCGCGCAGCGCACCAGGCGCGGGTACTGGCGCTGCATCGCGTCCCAGCCGAGCCCCCACGCGTCGAGCGTGCCGGGGGCGAAGGTGTCGAGCAGTACGTCGGTCTGGTCGAGCAGACGCTGCAGCACGGCGCGTCCGGGGCTCGACTCCGGGTCGAGTGTGACGCCGCGCTTGCTGGTGTTGAGCGCGAGCCACGCGAGGCTGCGCTCGGGATCGCGTATGCCGCCGAGATACGGCGGCCGGCGTCCGACCAGGTCGCCGCCGGGCGCTTCGACCTTGACGACGTCGGCGCCCAGATCGCCGAGGATCTTGCCGGCGAGAAAGCCCGCCTCGTCGCAGATCTCGAGTATGCGGATCGAAGACAACACGACGCCGCCTACTCTACCATCCCGCGCGTACAGGTCTCCGCGCTCTTCGACCTCAGCGACCGCGCGGCCCCGGTGACCGGCGGCGGGCGCGGCATCGGCCGTCACATCGCCATCGGGCTCGCCGAAGCGGGAGCGCGGGTCTTCGTCGCGTCGCGCAAACGCGCAAGTTGCCGGGAAGTTGCCGCCGAGATCCAGTGGCGCGGCCGATGCCGAGCAGGCCGTGGGCGCCTACGACGCGAGCAAGGGAGCCGTTCCTTCACTCGCGATCGACCTCGTGGTGAAGCTCGCCCCCCACGGCATCCGCGTGAACTGCCTCGCGCCCGGTCCCTTCGACACGAGCATGATGGACCACATCCGGAACGACCCGCAGCGGATATGCGCGTACCCGTCGGCGATCCCGTTGCGGCGCATCGGGCAGGAAGACGACCTCGAGGCTGCGGCAATGTTCCTCGCCAGCGAGGCGTCGCGCTTCGCGACGGGACCGGACGCTCGTCGTGGACGGCGGCGTGCCGGCGCTGTATCCGAGCCGGGGTTGACGCGAGCGCCGGCGTCTAGCGGTCGCTGCTCCGGCGCCTCGAGACGCCGATCACGAGCAGCGCGGTGCCGAACACCAGCGCGGCCGTCGGCTCGGGAATCGGCGAAGTCGAGGGTGGCCGTTCATTGCGGATGATCTGGCTGCGCTCGCGCTTGTGATTCCTGGAATCGACCGATTTCCAGCTCGAAGCCGACGCCGAGGTCGCGCTGAGAAGCGCGATACCCACCGCCAAGAACATCCATCGCTTCATCTCAGAAACCCCGCTGCGTGGCGACCCCGCCGGGCTGCGCCCTGCCGATGTTGGACAAACTAGACCCATCGGAGGGCCAAGTCCACCGAAAGATTGGATCCCTTGGATCGCCGCGGGAGCGGCGCCGGATCGATCCAGCCCCTTCGCATTCGCGAGGTAGGCGGAAGTATGGCGCCGCGCGGTTCGAGCCCATGAGCAGATGACGAGCAGGTCGAGTGGGGCAACTCGTCGCCGGCAAGGGGCTCGCGCGCGCAGCCGG
>JAGSPS010000081.1 GCA_018262315.1 Deltaproteobacteria bacterium
GTCGGTCTCGACTACATCGCGCGCACGCTGATCTCGGCGCGCTATCGCCTCTACGATCCGTTCCGCAACGGGGGCCTCTGGGCCGGCAAGGACTACGCGTCGGTGGGCGCGTGGCGCCGCGACCCGATCGACAACCTCTCGCACGGCGCGACGCCGATGCAGATCGCGCGCTTCTACTACCTGCTGCAGACGGGGCGGCTGGTGAACGCGCAGGCGAGCGCGGAGATGAAGGACCTGCTCGGGAACTCGGCCATCCACCACAAGTTCGTGAAGGGGCTCGAGTTGACCGATCCGACGGCGGTCGTCTACCGCAAGTCGGGCACCTGGGGCATCAGCCACGCGGACGGCGCGTTGATCGAACGCCGCGACGGCTCGACCTTCATTGCAGCCGCCCTCGCGGAGGATCCGAACGGGGGCCAATGGTTGGCGCAGATCATCATCCAGATGGATCGGCTGGTCGGCAGCGGTGAGGGCCTGCCGCGGGTGCGTCGCACCAACGTGCCGGGCGCGAGCGGCGCCGCCTCAGTGAGCTCCGGCGGGTAGCACGCCTTCTTCGTCACCCTTCTGCGAGCCGACCTTCTCGGTTTCGCGCGTGGGCTTCGGCACCGCGACGCCATGGCGATCGGCGATCACGTGGTGGATGCGCCGCGCGAGCGCCTGGTGCGTCTCGATCGAGTTCTTGCCGAGTACGTTCGAGAGCAGCGCGACGATGTAGCGCAGCTGCTTGCCGCCCCCGGCGTCGTATTCGACGGTCGCGATCGAGTTCATGTAATTCTTCGAGTTCCCGAAGTACTTCCCGCAGGGGCCGGAGCCGCCGCAGGCGTAGAGCGAGCCGGACTTGAAGTACACCGCCGAGGTGTCGAGCGTCGGTTCTGCCGCGTAGCGGATGCGGATGTCGGTCAGGTAGAGCAGGCGCTTGATTTCGAGACTCGACCACGGATCGACGAGCTTGCCCTGCTCCATCCGCGTCAAGTAGTGCACCAGTTCGCGCGCCGTCGAGGTGCTGCCGATCGTGCCCGGGATGCGTGCGCGCGCGCTTCTCGTGAACGGCGATCCCTGGCGGAGCTGCGCCGCGTTGATGCCGTTCTTGCGCAGGCCGTCGAGGAGCGCAGAGTGGACCAGCGAGGCCATCGTGCCGGGCGGTGCACCGAGCACGAAACCGTTCAGTTGCGCCTGCGAAGGCGGGTAGGCAGCGCCGAAATGCTTGATTGCCGCGATCTGGCCCATCACCGTCGAGCCGCCCCCGTTCGAGCTGGCCGAGAGCATCCAGTCGAGCCAGGTCCAGAGGTTCCCCTCGTCGCCCTCGACGATTTCGCGCCGGCGGATCGAGGGCGAGCCGCGCTTCCAGAACGGCACGACGTGGTCGTCGGGCAGTATGAACGCGTTGCTCGCCGAGATCACGCTGTCGCGCAGCGCGTGGTTGCGCGCCTCGACGTTCCAGGGATGCACGTCGGCCAGCGCCTGGAACAGCGCCAGCGCGACGACGATCTTGCCGACGCTGCCCGGATTCTGTTCCGTTCCTCCGTTCACCTCTGCATAGAAGGGCCGCGCGGGATCGGTGATGTCGAGCACGGCGATGCCGTAGGCGCCGGCGTCGCCGCCGAGCAGCGAGCGGATCTCGGCGCTGAAGGCGCCGTCGGGCGCGGGCAGCTCGAACTCCGGGTAATCGATGAGTCCGAGCCGGACCTCGTCCATGCGCTTCATCGCACCTGGGCGAATCGTGCCGCGCTGGAGCAGCACCTCGTGGGCGAGGTCGAAGGCTTCGAGGCGCGACGCACCCGTATGTTCCCATCCGTCGAGCGGATATGCGAAGACGGGAGCGGCGACCAGCGCCGCCATGACGAGCGCTGCGACGCGTAGCGCCGCGGTGATGGTCTTCATCGTCCCCCCTGTTTCTTCTTGGGCGTGGCTGCGGGAACGGCGGGCGCGACCGGTGTGGGCAGCGGCTGGCCCGGGATTGCACCGAGCAGCACTTTGTCGTCGCCGCGCGACGTAAATGCGGCATCGAGTTCTGCGAGATACTGGCTGCGCTGTGCGCTGCGGCTCTCGTTGAACGGGCGAATCTGCAACAGCGCGAGACGCCCGCCGCGGAACGCGAACTCGATGTCGGCGGGCACCGCGTCGCCCGATGCGGTGCGCAGCGACGGGAACCGCGCCGGTACGCTCCTGGCGAACGCGACGAGCTGCTTGATCTCGCCGGGCGTGAGCAGCATCTCGCCTCCGCTCGCCGGCTTCTTGACGACCCCGCCGTCGCTCGCCAGCACGGTGCGCTCGGATGTGGCCGCCTGCGCGAAGAGCGTCGTCGCGCCGGTCGCGGCGTCGATGCGCAGCGCCTCGGCGGCCTGACCGTCCACGGCTCCCCCCACGCCCTCGTTCACCGCGACGGTGAGAAAGGCAGGGTCACCGCTCTCGACGTCCACCGTCACGAGCACACCCGACTTATCCGACGCAAACGCGTGTTGAACCACGACGGCGGGGAACACGTACTCGGGCTTGTTCATGTGCGCCTGGCGCCACGCGTAGGCGCGCTCGGTGAACGGCGACGACCAGACGTCGCGAATCGCCTGGAGGATGGCGTCGTAGCCGACCACGTTCGGGATCGTCTGGTTGAGACCGGCGCCCGTGAAGCCCGGCAGGTCTTCCACGTTGGTGTCGCTGCGCACGAAGACACCGCCGCCGTCGCCGAAGTGCGCATCGAGGTTCCAGCGCAGCTGCGCCTCGAAGCCCGCGCCGGGATCGACCTGTTTGATCCAGCTGCGCAGGCGCTCCAGCGTTTCGCTGATGAGTTGCTTCTTCTCGTCGCCCCGCGCGCGCTCGATCTGCGCGTAACGGCCCTTCATCCAGGTCCACGCCGACGGGCCGCCCGGCTCGATCGGCTGGTCGAGCACGCGCCGGAAGGCGCCGAACGGGATCACGAAGCCGGTCGGTACCGTCTCGCCGAACGCGAAGCGCAGCTCGCCGAGATTCGCACCCTTCGGTCCGGTGATGCGGCCGGAATCCCAGGCGCGCAGCTTCGTGATGGACTGGAAGTCCGTGGTGCCGAGGTCGAGCCTCGCGGGATCGACTTTGATCTCGACCCCCGTAGGTTCCGCTCGCGTACCGCCGAACACTGCGTTCCAGCGCGCTCCATCGGGCGCGAGTTGCACGACACCGCCGGGGCTCACTGCGAGCACCGCGCGCGCCCCCGTCACCCTCTCGATGCGCCCGAGCTGTGACTCGCTGATCACCACGTTGGGGATGCCGAGGTTGCGCGCGAGCAGCTGCAGGTGGGAGAGCGACGAGCCTTCGCCACGCGTCAGGATGCCGGCCACCGGCGCGAGATCCGGCGTCGTCTCGGGCAGCAGGTAGATCCCGTTCGGGTCGAGGTCGAGCGCCGACTGGCCGCCCTTCAGCTCGCGCACCACGCCGCGCGCGAGTCCGGGGTTGAGCGCGCGGACGCCCGTACTGACGCGCTCGCCCATGATTTCGTGTTGAATCCCGGCGAGCCCGTTCAGATCCGCCCCGACGTGATCGAGCACCGCTCCGTAGTTCAGCATCGGGCTTCCGCGCAGGCGATCCGGCACGTACTGGCGCGCGGCGGGATCGAGCGCAGACCAGCGCTCGATCGTCTTGCCGAGCTGGAACTCGAGGGAACGACCGCCCCACTCCGGGATGCGCGCCAGGTAGCGCACGGAGTCGCGATACTCGCGCAGCGGCGGGTTGCGATTCTCGATCGCGATGATCGCCTTCTCCACGCTCTCGAGCTGGCGCATCGAGAGCAGACCGATGCCGTAGAGCGCGTCGGCGTCGTAGCCGAGCAGCCAGAGCCGCGTGCGGCGCGTGAGGCCGTCGATCTTCCCGAGCGCGACGTTGCCCGCGGCGAACACTTCGCGCTCCAGCGCGAGGCTGGTGAGCAGCACCTCGAGCGCGACGTCGGGGTCCTTCACCTGCGCGAAGGTCTCGCGGAGCAGTCGCAGCAGGCGCGCTGCGGCGGCGAGCTTGCGACCCGGCTTGACGTCGTCCTTGAACTCCTCGCTCTTCTCGCGGAGCTGCTTCTCGACATCGGGTTCGGCAATGATCGGTGCGAGCTTCAGCACCGCCGCGAGTGCGCCATCGGGTGCGTACAGGCGATCGATCGAGACGGCGAGCGCCTCGTAGCGGCCACCCGTGCGCCCGTGCTCGCGCGCGAACTCGCGCACGCGGTCGGAGTCGGCGGCATCCGGCGCGTTGTGGATCTTCGCGCGCAGCGACATGAAGGCGCCGTCGGCGGCAGCGAGCTGCAGCGCAGTGGCGCGGACCTGCGCGGCGCTCACCGTGTCGACGTGGATCGGCAGCAGGCGGACGGTCTCGCGCAGCAGCGCGAAGCGCGACGGTTCGCGCCAGAGCGGGTCCTTGAGCAGCCCATGGACGACGCGTCGCGCCCCGACTTCCTCGTCCTCGATCTGGAAGGCGCCGCGATACGTGAAGGCGCCGCGGAAGATCCAGCCCTGGTCCCACCCCATCAGGAAGCGCTCGAGCACGATCTGTCGCAGCAACGGAAGATCCGCGTCGGGGCCGACGAACTGCGCCGGCTCGAGGTCGGCGAGGATGTTCGCGATCTTGTAGTTGTCGGCGCGAAGCTGCCGGGTGCGGTCGCTCCAGGTGCCGTGCTGGATGCCGCCTCCGTGCGCGCTGCATCCCGCGCGCGGTCCGAGCACGGCGCCGTCGATGCAGAACCAGCCGATGCCCCCGAAGGGTCCCTGGGGCGACTGCTTCATCTCTTCGATCCAGGCGTGCATCACGCCCGGGTCGAGCTGTGCGAACGCGGGAGTGGCGATGCCGCAGGCGAGCGCGAACGCCACGATCGAGCGGGCCGCTGCGTTCACTCGCGGTGCGCCGCGGACGGTCGCGAGCCGACTTCAGCCGGAGCGAACTGGGTGCGCTCGTTGAAGATCTTGGTGGGCGTCCAGCCTTCGAGCTGGGAGAAGAGGCGCATCTCGAAGGTGACGGCGCCCGTCGCGTCGAGCACCCAGGGATCCTTGGGATCCTCGAACCACAGCGTCACCATGTGGTTCGCCTTGTCGCGGTTGCGGCGCAGCACGGCGCGGAAGAGGCTGTCCGGCGGGAAGCCGAATTCGCGCAGGAGCTGGTACGCGATGAGGTCGAGCCCGTCGCAGTCGTCGCCGTTGTTGCCGAGCAGCTCTCCGACCGTCGGCCAGTGGTCGAAGTTGGGATCCTGCGAGTTCGGATCCCACTTGTAGTATCGGCGTGCAAGGTGTTGGGCCCAGTCGGTGACGCGCTTCGCGACGTCGCGGCGTTCCTCGTCGCGGAACGCGCTCATCGTCATCAGCAACTTGCCAGAGTGCTCGGAGCTGCGCAGCGAGCGGTCCGTGGGTGGCAAGCGCTTGCCCTCGGATTGCATGCGCCCCTGCCACTCGACGACCTTCGGGTACCACGGATCGACCTTGTCGTCGTTCGGTGTGGCTGCTCCGAAGAAATCGAAATGGCGCGCACTCCGCGGCCCCGTTGCACCGCCAGAGGCACAACCGAGAGCGATTGCGACGAGCGCCGCGCATGCGGTTACACACGCAATCGAGCAGGAGTCACGTCGCTTCTTCATGAGCGCGCGCAGTATAACCATGAAGGAGTGCGTCGGGAGTCGCTCAAAATGAAGAGGCGCGGGGGTCTTGGCAACCCCCGCGCCCCGTCATCTCGACTTCGACTTGCTAGTCGAGCGCGATCGAGAAACCCTGCGCGCCGAGCGTGAGGCCGAAGCCTTCGCGCGTCGATGCCAGGTTGATCGTCACGCCGTGCTCGTTCATCATGGTGAGTGCCGAGCCGCCCTTGCCGGCGCTCGCACCGGCCTCGAGGGCCACGTACGTGCCCGCGAAGTCGGCGAGGCTCTCCATGTTCTCGACGCGACCCTCGGCAAGGATCTTGGCAGCGCCGACATCGCCGACGCTGAGGCCCTTGACCGAGAACGCGTAGCTGTTGCCTTCGAAGCTGAGCGTGCCGTGGCCCCAGCTGATGCCGATACCGGCACCGATCGACGAGCGTTGCAGCTCGACGAACGCCGGCGGCGCTGCCGTCACCGGAACCTGCTGCACGACGACCGGCTCCGGCGCGATCTCGCGCGGTGCCGGGACTGCGATCACTTCTTCCTGACCGACCGTGTCCGCCTTCGCGACCTGCACCGAGAACATCGGGGCCAGCGCGAGGGAGAGGCCGAGACCAAATGCGTACAACTTTCTCACGTGAGACTCCTCCTGCAGAATTCTTTCCCGTAGTTGGGAAGCGCGTCCGAGATCCCCCGAACCCGGGCGCCCCATCAGACCCGGTGCGGCCAACCTAGCTGTTCGACCAGCGTGTTGGACCAG
Organism: Deltaproteobacteria bacterium; assembly: GCA_018262315.1. Classification (GTDB taxonomy): domain Bacteria; phylum Myxococcota_A; class UBA9160; order UBA9160; family PR03; genus PR03. The sequence goes on from JAGSPS010000081.1 coordinate 6,336, forward strand.
CGCACCCGAACCTGACAGCGATCACAACGTTGGGGGAACGATTGAAACCGCTGCCTTCCGATCCACAAGGTCCGAGAGGAATATGACGGATCCGCCCGGACTTGTCCCGAACGCGGACGCCGATTTTCGCATCGGCGCCCCCGAACTTGCTCTTGAGACAGGGATTGAGCCGATAGCGTTACACCGGGCATGCATCGACGACCTGTGGGGAACTCCCGCCGGATCTGGCCCAAGGCGAACGAGCGCTGCAGGCCGCCGCCTCGCGGCGGCGGCCTGCGAGCGGTTCGTATCCGGCGTCGCTCAGCCCCGGTCGAGGTACGAAGCGAGGCGCTCGTCGCCGGCCATGGCGCGCTCGAGCGAAGCGAGCATCGCGCCGGCGGTCACCGCATCGCCTGCGTAGAGATCGGCGAAGCGGGCCTGGGTCAAGCGGAAGAACGCGGGCTTGTCTTCGGCCCGGATGCCGAGCAGGGACGCAAACGCGTCGAGCGTCTCGCCACCGCCCTGGGCCATGTCACGTGCCAGACGGTCGAGATTCGCGCCGGTGAAGATCTGCACCTTCGCGTCGGCGGTCACGGTGCCGCCCTGATGGCAGCCGATCGTGCCGGACGTGATGCCAAAGGTCTGGTTGCCGAACGTGCCATTGGTCGTGGCGCCCAGAACCTTGGGCGCAATCCCCTTGGAGCCGGTCCAGATCTGCGTGCCGAGGCCGCATCCGATGTCCGGATCCGCGAACGCAGCGCCGTTCGGAAGCGCGATCAAGAGAGCCGTGAACAGCAATCCGAGAACCGATCGATTCATGGGAAGCCCCCTCATAGGATGATGGGAGGCGTTTAGTCCGTACTGCGCCGAGGGTCAAGCCGGGAACTGGCGATCGCAGCGGCCTGTGCGCGAATTGAATCGGCTGACTTCGCGGTACGAAGTCCTACGTTTCATGATGGACCTGTACCGAGAGGGGAACCAAATGACTGTACGAAGCTCCGCGAAGAGGAACGCCGCGAAGGCCCGCGGTCGTCGCTCGAACCCGCTCTCTCGCCTGGAGGGGCAGCTTCCCGCGACGCTCCGCGAATATGCCGCCGAATTGCGAAAGCGGCTCGATCGCCTCGAGCGCGACATCACCAAGGCGCAAATGGAGGCGCGTCGCCGTGCGGCGCGTCTGCTGCGCGAGGCGAGCCACCAGCTCGGTCGACTCGAAGTGGCTGGTGAAGCGGGCTGGCGCAAGCTCGGTGCGTCGTATCAGAAGGATCTCGTCGCGTTGCTGAAGCGGCTCGAAAAGGCGGTCGCACCGCCCGCCGCGCGCAAGCCCGCTCGCAAGCCCGCGCGCAAGAAGAGGGTAGCGGGATCGCGCGCTGCGCCGGCCGGGTCCGAAGCGACGTCCTGAGCGGCGCGGCTGGGCGCATCGCTCGGGCGGCTACGCGTCGCGCTCGAACACGACTTCGCGTATCTGGTCGCAGACCTGGAGGCGATACCAGGCGTAGAACTCGCTGCGCCCGCGGCGCTGCGCGTCGCGATGCTCCGGATGGTCGCGCCAGGCGCGTGCGGACGACTCAGAGTCGAACTCGACCACCGAGATGCGCTCGCCGTCCGGCGCGACGTAGTGCGCGAACGACACGAAGCCGTTCATCGTCCGGGCCAGCGCGAGCATGCGATCGGCCAGCGGCGCGTAGTCGGGGCCGGCATCGGCTCTGAGCCTCGTGCGGAACAGCACCACCACCATCGCGTCTCGTCTACACTTCCGCCGCGTACGGCGGCGCGGGGTCATATTCGATGCCGCGCTGCACCTTGCGCGCGACGTCGATGCCATGGATCTGGCCGACCAGCCATAGCGCCAGGTCGATGCCAGCCGAGACGCCGGCTGCCGTCACGACGTTGCCGTCGCGCACATAGCGCCGATTCTCGAGCACCGTCACGTCGCCGCGCTGGCGCAGCGTCTCGACGAAGGCCCAGTGCGTCGTCACGCGACGTCCCTTCGCGAAGCCCGCTTCGTGGAGCAGCAGCGCGCCGGTGCAGACACTCGTCACCCATCGACAGCGCTGGCCGGCCTCGCGGAGCCACCCGATCAACGTCGGGTTCGACACTTCCCGGCGCGTGCCTTGTCCCCCTGGAACGAGTACGAGGTCGAGCGGCGGCGCGGTCGTGAAATCGACGTCGGGCAGCACGCGCAGCCCCTTGGCGCAGCGGATCGGCCGCAACTCCTGCGCGATCGTGACGACGCGGTCGTCGGGGAAGAGCTGCTGCGCCGTCGCGCTGAACACCTCCCAGGGGCCGGCGAAGTCGAGTTCTTCGACGTCGTCGAAGAGCAGGATCCCAATCGTGTTCGCCATCAAGGTTCTCCTCGTCGCGGCCTCTCGTAGCGGAGCGCATGCGCGGGAATGGCGATTCCCTCCCGCAGATCGGAATCGGCGATCGGCGCGCCCGCGACGAGCGTGAGCGGTACGACGCCTGCCCATACATCGAGTGCATGATCCCCGGCGTCGTCCTTCGGCCCGCCGCTGCGCACCTTCGCCGACGCCTCGTCGATCGGCAGCGCCACGACGAGCGTCTGCGCGAGTTCCGCCGCGCTCGGGCGCCGCGCCTCGTTCCAGCGTCCCGGTACGACGTGCTCGACGGTCGCGCGCAGCGCGGCGAGTCGTTCCTCGGCGTCGTCGACGCGCGACGCCGTTCCGAGTATCACGACGGAGCGGTAGTTCACCGAGTGGTGGAATGCCGAGCGCGCGAGAACGAGGCCGTCGAGCAGCGTCACCGTCGCGCAGGCTGGCGCACCGGTCGCGAGGGCGCGCAGCATCCTGCTCGCCGGAGAACCGTGCAGGTAGAGCCGTTCGCCGATTCGCGCGTAGACGCAGGGGATCACATACGGCTGGTCCTCGACGACGAAACCGACGTGACAGAACAGCCCCTCGTCGAGAATCGCTTCGATCGCGGCGCGCTCGTAGACGCCGCGCTCCGGAAGCCGGCGGACGGTGGTGCGGGTCGACGGAGCGACGGTGCTCATTGCGCTGGCCTCGTTGCGTAGACTTTTGTAACATTACAAAATGACGAAAGAAATGATACAAAAAAGAATCGCGTCCGCCATCCGGGGTCGGACGTCCCGGGACATCGCGAGGGACCTGGAGTCGACGATCCGGGACGGCCGCGTCGTGCCCGGCGGACGCCTGCCGGCGGTGCGCTCGCTCGCCGATGCACTCGGGGTGAGTCCCACGACGGTGAACGCCGCCTATCGATCGCTGCGCGCCCGCGGACTCGTCGTGGGCGCGGGGCGCCGCGGGACATCGGTGCGCGGGCGGCCGGCGCTTCGCACCGCGCTCGCGACGCCGGTACCCGCCGGCGCCATCGACCTCGCGAGCGGGAACCCGGATCGGGAGCTGCTCGCCCCGCTCGCTCGCGTGCTCCAGCGCATCGACGCTTCACCGCACCTCTACGCCGAGGAACACGAATTGCCCGCGCTGCGTGAGCTGCTGGCGAGCTCGTTCGCTGCCGATGGCATTCCCGCCGAACATCTCACGGTCGTGAGCGGCGCGCTCGACGGCATCGAGCGAGTGCTCGGCGCGCAGCTGCGAGCGGGAGATCGCATCGGTGTCGAGGATCCGGGCTTCAGCAACGTGCTCGATCTCGTCGCAGCGCTGGGGCTCGACGTGGTGCCGGTCGCGATCGACGACCGCGGCATCTTGCCCGCCGCGCTCGAGGCGTCCCTGGAGGCGGGTATCGCGGCGCTGATCGTCACGCCACGTGCTCAGAATCCGACGGGCGCGGCGCTCGACGCGGACCGCGTGCGCGCGCTCCGGAGTGTACTGCGCGCGCGACCCGACCTGCTCGTCGTGGAAGACGATCACGCCGGCGCCGTTGCGGGAGCCGATGTGCAGACGCTTTGGGAGCGGGGTCGCGAACGTTGGGCCGTCGTGCGGTCGACCTCGAAGACGCACGGACCCGACCTACGCCTGGCTGCGCTCGTGGGCGACGCCGAGACGATGGCGCGGGTGACGGGTCGCCAGCGCATCGGCTTTCGCTGGGTCAGTCACCTGCTGCAGCGCATCGTCGTGGAGTTGGAGTCGGACGCAGCGAGTCGGCGCCGCGTGCAGCGTGCGGCCCGCGCCTACGCGGAGCGCCGTCATGCGCTCGTCGCGGCTCTCGCCGCGCGCGGCATCGCGGCGCATGGGCGTTCGGGGTTGAACGTCTGGGTGCCGGTACCCGAGGAAGTTCCCGTCGTGCAGTCGCTCGCGGCGGCGGGGTTCGCGGTGAGCGCGGGCGAGCGTTTCCGGTTGCGCGCCGGTCCTGCCATCCGCGTGACGATCTCGACGCTCGCACCCGCTCGCGCGCCAGCCCTGGCCGACGCAATCGCGGCGAGCCTCGGTGCACGGGGCAGGTCTGCGGCTTCCTAGCACCCGCCCCAACCGGGAAGAGGATCCGGCGGCCGCGAAATGCGCAGCGAGATCAGCAGCTTCGGGCTTTGTCGAGAATCCGGTCGACGTATGGAATTGTAAGGAATATCAAGGAGTTGAGGCGGCCCTCCGACGAGGGAAGTCG
>JAGSPS010000305.1 GCA_018262315.1 Deltaproteobacteria bacterium
CGCCCTTCAAGAAGCCGAGGAAGAGCGGCGGGTCGCCGAGCGGCGTGAGCAGCCCGCCGCAGTTCGACACCACGAAGATGAAGAACACCACGACGTGGATCTTGTGCTTGCGCTTCTCGTTCGCGCGCAGCAGCGGGCGGATCAGCAGCACCGACGCGCCCGTCGTTCCGATCCAGCTCGCGAGCAGCGCGCCGAGCCCCAGCAGGCCGCTGTTGACGATCGGCGTGCCGGCGAGCGAGCCGCGCACGACGATGCCGCCGGTGACGACGAAGAGTGAACCGAGCAGCGTCATGAACGAGACGTACTCGAGCGCCTTGTGACCGAGTTCGTTCACGCCCTCGGTGCCCAGGGCGAAGACGAGATAGAGCGCGGTCGGCAGCGCGAAGAGCGCCGCGACGAGACCCTTGTTGCGGTTCAACGCCCAGAAGGGTTCCGCGGCGAGCGGCACCACCGCGATCGAGAGCAGCATCCCCGCGAAGGGCAACGCCGACCACCAGGGAAGTGCTTGTACGGGCTCCACCGGGCGCTCTACAGCAGCGACGGTCGCGCGCCTACCTCGACGGCCGCCCCGTATCCCCAGTCGACCATCAGGTTCACCCCGGAGACGAAGCGCGCAGCATCCGAGTTGAGCAGCACCAGCGGCTCGGCCATCTCCTCGGGCGTCGCGTTGCGGCCGATCGGCGCGAGGAAGTGTTTCTCGAGGAAGTCCTTGGAAACCTGGGCGTGGAAGCTGCTCAGCATCGGCGTGTCGGTCGGCGCGGGCGAGAGGCAGTTGATGCGGATCTCGCGCTGGACCAGCTCGACGCTTCGCGTCTTGGTGTAGTAGATGATGCACTGCTTCGAGAACAGGTAGCCGTTGTTCTTGTCGGTGTTCGCTTCGAGCCAGGCCCGGCCGGCGTCGAAGTCGGTGGTTGCGCAGAGTGCCTTCACGGGGTCGAGGTTCTTCTGCCAGCCCATGCCCGCCACCGAGGTGATGCTCGCGACCGCGCCGCCGGACGGGATGCGCGGCAGCACCGCCTCGGTGAGATGCCGCAATCCGACGAAGTTCACGAGTGTGGTGTCGAGGTTCGAGAACGGCGGCCCGGGCAGGCCGGCGCAGTTGAAGAGCCGATCGACGTGGGCGGGCAGCTTCGCGACGGCCGCGTCGATCGACGCGCGCTCACGAAGGTCGACGACGGTCGCCTGCGCGACCGGCGCCGCGACGGGCTTCACGTCGAGCGCGTACACCTCGGCGCCCAGATCCACGAGCGTGCGCGCAACCGCCGCGCCCATGCCCGTCGCGGCGCCGCTCACCACCACGGTCCTGCCGCTGTAGCCGAGAATGTCCCGCACCCGTCGTTTCCCCCGGAAAGTGGATCGCGATGCTACCGCGCCACCTGCTCCAGGCGAGCGAGTCCCGGGTCGGCGGCCTTCTCGGCGGCGCCGAGCGCCGAACGCGCGATCGAGCCCGAGCGGTCGAGCTGCTCGATCGCGGCCTCGAGATGGCGGCCGAGCGCCTCCATGTACTCCGAGAGCGCCTTGTGCACGATCGCGAACGAGACCGCGTCCTTGAACGCGGACGGCCGCCGCAGCAGCGTGGCGCCGAGCAGGCGCAGCGTGAACCAGGCGCGGCGTGGACCCGCGCGCAGCACGGTCTGGACGAGGATGCGCCGGAGCAGCACGAGATCGCCTTTGCGGATCTTCGCGCCGCGCGTCACCTGCCTGCCGCGGCTCAACAGGAACTCCATCGTGCGTCGGTGGAAGTTCTTGAACTCGTAGAGTTCGCCGATCAGCCGGCGGTAGCCCTCGTACAGCTCGCGTCGCGACATCAGCTTGGGGAGGATGTTCGAGAACACGAACTGATCGCCGTTCGAGTCCGCGAGCAGCCGGCCCTCGCTGGTGACGCGTTCGTGGAGCGGCGTCTTCGGCATCGCCTGCAGCATGCCCGTCATCGAGACGGGGATGCGCGCGTCCTGGATGAAGCGCAGCTGTTCGGCGAAGATCGTCGCGTCGTCGGCGTCGAAGCCGACGATCATGCCGGCCTGCACCTGGATCCCGTAGGAGTGGATCCGGCGCACACTTTCGACGAGGTCGCCGCGCGTGTTCTGGGTCTTGCGGGTTTCCTGCAGCGACTCGACGCGCGGGCTCTCGATGCCGATGAAGACGGTGGTGAAGTTGGCATCGCGGAACAGCGCGAGCAGCTCCTCGTCCTGCGCGGCGTTCAGCGAGACCTCTGTGTTGAAGTCCATCGGGTAGCCCCGCTCGCGGCCCCAGCGCGCGATCGCGCGCAGCAGATCCTTGGCGAGTTTCTTGTTGCCGATGAAGTTGTCGTCGACGATGAAGACCTGCTTGGCGCCGAGCCGGTGGCACTCCTCGATCTCGGCCATCACCTGGTGCACCTGCTTGGCGCGCGGGCGCCGGCCGTAGACGACGATGATGTCGCAGAACTCGCACTGGAAGGGACAGCCGCGCGCGAACTGGATCGTCATGGCGTGATAGCGATCGACGTGCAGCAGGTCGAAGCGCGGCACCGGCGACAGCGAGAGGTCGGGCTTCTGGTCGGGGCGGTACTCGCTCTTCCAGGTGCGCGCCGCGAAGTCGCGCAGGAAGACGGGCCAGGTCTCTTCGGCTTCGTCCACGAAGAGCACGTCGCAGCAGCCGCGCCACTGCTCGGGACACAGCGAAGCGTGCGGGCCGCCCACCACCACGAAGCGACCGCGGCGCTGGAACTCGGCGATGATCTCGCGCATCCGCGGCTCGTGGATGATGTAGCCGGTGACGCCGACGATGTCGGCTTCGCGGTCGAAATCGATCGCCTCGACGTTCTCATCGCAGAGCACCACTTCGTGTTCGCGCGGCGTCAGCCCGGCCAGCGTCGGCATCGAAAGGTTGGGAAAGATGCACTGCTTGCCGAGCGCGGGCAGGATGCGGTCGTAGGTCCAGAAACTCGGCGGATTGCGGGGCGTGACGAGATAGATCTTCATGGTCCCCTCCACGAGCGGCCGGTCGCCCTGCAGCGTGCCCCAATGCGCCTTTCCCGCGCGTAAAAGTTTGGTGAACTCAGCGGTTTGGAGCGCGGCCTCGCACGGCGCCGCCGCCGTTGCGTAGAATGCCGACCCGCCCACGAGGAGAGCCCGATGCCCGACCTGCACGAACTCGAGGCCATCAAGCGCCTCAAATACAAGTACTTGCGCTGTCTCGACCAGAAGCTGTGGGACGAGATCGGCAGCTGTTTCACGCCCGATGCGAGCTGTTCCTACAGCGGCGGCAAGTACGCCTTCGACGGCCGCGACGCGATCGTCGAGTTCCTGCGCAAGGCGATGGGCGCCCCGAGCTTCTACTCGAGCCACCGGGTCCACCACCCGGAGATCGAGTTCACGAGCCCCACGACCGCCACCGCGACCTGGGCGCTCGAAGACCAGGTGATCGAGACGAAGGCGCAGATCACGATCCGCGGCGCGGCGTTCTATCGCGACGAGTACGTGAAGCAGGGCGGCGCGTGGTTGATCCGCTCGACCGGCTACCAGCGCACCTTCGAGGAGATCGAGTCGCGCACGGACCGGCCGAGCCTGCGCCTCACGGCGAGCGCCTGGGAGCCGGTCGGGAAGACCGAGTCGTGAGCGGCGGCGAGCGGCCGCTGGTCTTCTCGCACTTCGACGCCACCAAGATCTCGGGGCAGGGCGCCTGGGAACAGAAGCGCCGGCTCGCCAGCGCGATGCGACTGGTGATCGAGCGACTCGTCCCGAGCAACGCGCCCGAGGAGGAGCTGCGCCGCGCGGCGGACGCGCTCGAACGCTACGCCGAAGCGCTCACCGCGCACCCGCGCCTCAAACACTTCCACGGGTATGCGGAGTCGGCCAACGCCGGCGACGTCGGCGCGTTTTTCGACCAGAGCCCGATGATCGGGCTCGCCAATCCGCTTGCGCCGCCGATCACGATCGGCCGCTCGGGGCCGCTGACGGCGATCGCGTCGGTGACCTTCGGCGCCGCCTACGAAGGGCCGCCCGGCTGCGTGCACGGCGGCTTCGTCGCAGCCGCCTTCGACGAAGTGCTCGGCTACGTGCAGTCGCTCGGCGGCAACCCCGGCATGACGGCGCGACTCACGGTGCACTACCGCATGCCGACGCCGCTCCATACCGAGCTGATCTTCGAAGGCGAA
>JAGSPS010000306.1 GCA_018262315.1 Deltaproteobacteria bacterium
CGACGGCGCCGTGCAGGCGCTCCAGAGCCAACCCGAAGTCACCGGCGCGAAGGTGGGCGCGATCGGCTTCTGCATGGGCGGGCAGCTCGCGCTCTTCGCTGCCACGCGCAACTCGAAGATTGGCGCCGTCGTCGATTGCTACGGCGTGCACCCGAACGTGAAACTCGATCTCGCCGGACTCGAGGCGGCCGTGCTCGGCGTCTTCGCCGAGCGCGACGGCTTCGTTCCCGCCGAGACGGTGCGCAAACTCGAAGCCGAGTTGCGCGCCGCCGGCAAGCGCGTGCATTGCACGATCTACCCGGGTGTCGACCATGCCTTCCTCAACGACACGAGGCCCGACGTCTACGACGCCAACGCCGCCGCGCGCGCCTGGGCCGAGATCATGGCGTTCCTGCGCGCCGAGCTTTCGTGAGCATGCCCGGCGAGGTCGCGCGCGAGCGAGCGATGCTGCCGCGCCCGCGCCCGCGCGACACCGGGCCGTCGGCTCTCATCAAGCGACTGCTCCCGCCCCCGCTGCGCAAAGTGCAGGTCGAGCTGGAAGCGCGACTCGCGCGGATTCCCACGACGCTCAACGAGTTCGGCGTCGACCCGTTCGGCTACGAGCCGCACTTCGCCGCGCAGGTGCTGCTGCCGCTCGCGCTCGCCCATCGCTACTGGCTGCGCGTCGCAACCACCGGCATCGAGCGCGTGCCCGGGGGCCGCGTGCTGCTGGTCGCGAACCACGGTGGCAACACCTTCGCCTGGGACGGCGCGATGCTCAGCATGTCGATGCTGCTCGACGCCGAACCGCCGCGCGTGGTGCGCGGCATGGCCGAGTACTACCTGACGACGCTGCCGTTCTTCGGGACGCTGATGCACCGCGTGGGTTCCGTCGTCGGAACGCCGTCGAACTGCGCGCAGCTGCTCGATCGCGGCGAGGCGATCATGGTGTTTCCCGAAGGCGAGCGCGGCTTCGTGAAACCCTACACCGAGCGCTACCAGCTCCAGCGCTTCGGGCTCGGATTCATGCGCCTCGCGCTCGAGACCGATACGCCGATCGTGCCCGTGGGGATCGTCGGCAACGAGGAGCAGTCGCCCGGCCTGCTGCGGTCGCGCTGGCTCGGCAAGCTGGTCGGCGCGCCGGTGGCGCCGATCACGCTGACCTTCCCGTGGCTCGGGCTCGCGAGCTTCCTGCCGTTGCCGGTCAAGTTCCGCCTGCACTTCGGCGAGCCGTTGCGCTTCGACGGCGACCCGAGCGAGGAAGACGCCGAGATCCAGAAGAAGGTCGACGTCGTAAAGGACGCGATCCGCGCCGGCATCGCCGAGGGCCTCGCAGCGCGGCGCGGTTGGTTCGCCTGATGGGCCGGGTTCCGGTTTCCGGCGCAAGCGAGGGGGCGACGTGGCGCTCCCGCGCGCGGCCCCGTAAGGTCCCGGTGTGATACCCGAAATCGACCGACGGACATTCCTGCGCGGCGCCACCGGGGCCGGCGCGCTGCTGGTGTTCGGCGGGGCGCTGCCGCTGGGCGCCTGCGTCCTTGCCCAGGCGAGCGACCCGCCCCCCGACCTCGCCGTGCTCTCGCCGCGCGCATGGGCGACGCTCGCTTGCTTCGCCGACCACGCGATCCCGCGCGGTGGCGCCTTCGAGGCGGGCGCGTCGGACGTCGGCGTCGCCGGTCTGGTCGACGGCTGGCTCGTCGGCGCGGATTCGCGTCTCGTCACCGATCTGCGCCGCGGCCTGGCGCTCCTCGAGTGGGGACCGCTGCTGCTCGGGTTCGCCGCGAGGCCGCTCACCGCGCTCCCACCCGAGTCGGCCGGGGCCTATCTCGCTTCGCTCACGACCAGCCGGCTCGGCTTCGTGCGTCAGCTCCACGCCGCGCTCTCGGAGTTGTGCCTGCTCGCCTTCTACTCGACGCGCAGCGCCTGGCGTGCGATCGGCTACGACGGCCCGATCGTGCTCGGGTTGGCCGAGTCCGTGGAGTTGGAGCGGCGATGATCATCTACGGGAGCGAGAGAGTCGAAGACCTCTCCCTGCGCTGCGACGTGGTGGTCGTGGGCTCGGGCGCCGGGGGCGCAGCGGCTGCGCGGGTGCTGGCCGCCGCCGGCGCGAAGGTGGTGATCCTCGAGGAGGGCGGGTACCACACTTCCTTCGACTTCAAGCAGCGCGAGCGCGAAATGCTGCCGATGCTCTACCGCGATCGCGCGACGCAGCGCACCCGCGACCGGCTCGTGAACGTGTTGCAGGGCCGCTGCGTCGGCGGCTCCACCGTCGTGAACATGGCGGATTGCGCGCGCGTTCCGCGGGCCGTGCTCGAGCACTGGCAGCGCGATTTCGCGGTCGAGATCGACACGGCCGACTTCGAGGCGGCGAGCGAGCGCGCCGAGGCAGCGCTCGGCGTGGCCGAGATCGCCGCCGACCAGCTCAACGCGAACAATCGCAAGCTGCTCGCAGGCGCCGAGCAACTCGGCTGGCGGCGATCCCGTTTCCATCACAACCGAACCGAATGCACCGGCTGCGGCTTCTGCCTGATGGGATGCGCCTTCGACGCAAAGCGCTCGGCGCTGGTGACGCTCGTGCCCGCCGCTCTCGCCGACGGCGCCACGCTGGTCTCGAACGCGCGCGTCGAGCGCGTCGTGGTGCGCGGCGGGCGCGCGGTCGGCGTGCAAGGCGTTCTCACCGAGGAACACGGCGACCGCCCGGCTGCGCGCGTGCGCCTCGAGGTCGCAGCCGACGTCGTGCTGCTGGCCTGCGGCGCCGTGCACACGCCGCTGCTGCTCCAGGCGTCGGAGATCGCGAGCGCTTCCGGCCAGATCGGCCGCAACCTCTCGCTGCAGCCGCAGCTCCCGGTGCTCGCCGTGTTCAGCGAGCGCATGGTCTCGTTCCGCGGCATCCCGCAGTCGGCCTACTGTGATGAGCACCTGGTCTTCGACCCACGCGTTGGCATGACCGGTTTCGCGATCGAGGGCATCGCGGGCGGACCCGTGCAGACCGCCGGGCTCGTCGGTGCGAGCGGCCGCGACCACAAACGCTGGATGGCGCGCTTCGCGCACACCGGATCGTGTCTCGTGCTGGTACCCGACCAGCCGGCTGGAAGCGTCGCCGCGGACGAGACGGGCCGCACCCGGATCGACTACGCGCTCCAACCCGACGTGGAGCAGCGGATTCGCGACGGAGCGCGCGCGGCGGCGCGCCTCTACCTCGCGGCCGGAGCCGAGGTCGTGGTGCCCGCCCTGCGGCCGCTCACCGAGATCCGCAACGAGGCCGACCTCGCGCGGCTCGACGACGTCGCGGTGAATCCGGACGCGACCACACTGCTCTCCGCGCACCCCCAGGGCACCTGTCGGATGGGCGAAGACGCACGTCGCGCGGTCGTCGACTCGCGCGGGCGCTTCCATGGGCTGGAGGGTCTGTGGATCGCCGACGCGAGCGTCTTCCCGACCTCCGCGTCCACGCACACGATGATTCCGATCATGGCCTTTGCGGATCTCGCGGCGCGCTCGATCGCACAGGCGCGGGCGGCTCGGACGATCTAGTCCAGATTGCGCGATCCGGTGTAGCATTCGACCTGCATGCGGCGCAGGGCTTCGTCTACGCTGTACGTTGTCGCCATGAATGGCTCGCGGCGAGAGGCCGCACTGTGTCTCGATTCGGCGGAGTCGTTGCCGCAACCCTCTCGGACTCTTCGCGTGTAGCTGACTCCGAGTCGCGTTCTTGCGCAGGCCGATCTGAGAGCGCGGAAACCGCTCGACAGGGGTCGAGAAAGAGTCGCTGGATTCGACAGGAATCTGTCGGGAGTATGACGTCGGTCATGCAGCGAGTCGCCGGCGGCTGCAATGCTCTTGGTGATGCGCAAGGGAAGCCGTCCAAGCACCGATTGCCGCGACCGAGCCCGCCGGGTTTCGAGCATCTTCTCCCCGGCGAGTGCTTGCCGTGACGCCAGGTATCGGCCCCTGAGTCTTCGCTTGCAATGCCTACGCGTTGGATCGTGAGGACGTCGCAGCTAGCACACTCGCGCGGGTTCCGGCTGGAGGATCGAGCATGGCAAGAAGAAATTTGCGCGACGCCGAACACCTGGTTCGACTGGCATTGCTCTTCCTCGCTGGCGCGCTGGTGTTCCTCGGGATACGCGCTTACTTCGTGCCGGCGGGCTTCGG
>JAGSPS010000307.1 GCA_018262315.1 Deltaproteobacteria bacterium
CGGGATGCTCTCGCTCCCTCCGCTCTCGAAGATTACGCTGCGGGGGCTGCCTGGGTGGGGCAGCGTGCGCCTCCTCGGTCGCGGCTGGCTGGACGACGAGCTCGACGCGCTCCTCGCGCAGCGGGGCGTGGTGTCGGTGCAGGAGCACATCACGTCGTCGCGGCCCGACGGCGACGTGCAGACCCCGAACGTGTACGACGACGCGAAGACGCTGCGCCATCTCTTCCGCCGGCTCCGCAAGCGGCGCGTGTGGCACGCGACCTGCGGAGAGATCGCCGCCTACTGGCGCTCGCGCGAGCTGACGACGCTGCGGGACCGGGGGTGCGCGTCCTTCGAAGTCGTGCGCCCCCGCGGCGAAGCGCCCTTCGCGCCGCTCTCGCTCGTGGTGAACGGGAGTGTGCTGCCGGACGTGCTGCCCCTGCGCGGGCCGGGCGGCGAGCTCGAGGCCCGCGTCTCGCACCGCTTCGGCGAACGGACCTGCGTGACTTCCCCGCTTCCCCTCGAGGCGGGGCTCTACGAGCTGATCTGAGTGCCGCCCGAGAGCGCGTGAGAACGCCCGCTCGACTGCTCTTACAGAACACGCATGGCGCGACGCTTGTGCCGCAGCGCCGGCGCCTCCACCAGCTTCCACGACAACGCAGCGAGCAGGACGGTCCCGGCCACGACGATGGCGAGACCGGCGAAGGAGCGCAGTGCGCCGAGGTAGACGAGCAGGTTCACGACCAGCATGTGATAGAGATACACGCCGTACGAAATGTCGTTTCCGCGAAGCCAGCGATCGGCGCTCTCGCGGGCCGTGTAGGCGCATGCGACGATCGCCGCCGCCAGCAGCACCCGCTGGCACAGGACCAGCGGCACGTACACCCATGTGCCGGGAGCCTCGAGGAACCGGCTCGCCACCATCAGCGCGATGTAGCCGAGGCTCCAGTGCACAGCGCGTCCCTCGAGCATCGGACTCAGCGCGGCCAGGTGTCGCTGCAGCGCAATCCCGAAGAGGAACATGAAGAGATGCGGCAGCAGCGTCACCTGCAGCAGCTTCTCGCGCAGCCCCTGTGACGCGTCATCGAGCGACTGCGTCGTGACGAAGATCGCGAACGAGCCGGCCGCGAAGGCACCGAGCAGCAGGTCCCCCCTGCGCGCGGAAAGCCGATCGATACCAATCCGGTAGAAGAACGGAAGGAACGCGTAGAAGGCGAGTTCCACCGGGATCGTCCAGAGGCTGCCGTTGATCACACCGACCCCGAAGCCGCGCAGGAACTCCGGGTTGTAGAACTGGACGACGCTCAGCTGCGCGACGACCCAGCCCCAGAACGAAGGTGTCGCGAGCTCACGACGCGTCACGAAGCCGGTCGCGGCCGCCAGCGCCACGGCCAGCAGGAACGCCACCCAGAGCGCCGGATAGATCCGGAAGAAGCGGTTGCGCGCATAAGAGGCGAGGTCGTGGGAGCGCTCCCACGAGCGAGAGATCAAGAACCCGCTGATGACGAAGAAGATCGGAACGCCTGGGAAGAAGGAGAGGAAGACTCGAACGGTCTCGAACGAACCCTCCTTCGGCAGCTGGAGATGCTCCCATGCGTGCAGCACCACCACCTGAAGGGCGGCGAACAGGCGGAGCAGGTCGAAGTTGTTGGGCTGCACGCGAAAGGGCGCGCTCTCCGTTGGCAGCGGCCCGGGAGAGCTTCGATCCTCGCGCGGCACCGGATCCGCGGCCATGCTCGCTCCGTGGCGGCCGGGTCAGCAGCAGCGAGACCCGACGGCGGCCGGGAATCTACGTGGGCGCTGCGGTCCCGTGCAACGCGCGCTCAAGCCAAGATGGGAACTCGACGGCGGGGCAGGGCACTGAGTACTCTCCGCCGCCCTCGCCGGCAACGGAGTTCAGATGAAGCGGCGCACCGCCGGACTCGTGCTCGCGATCGTTTCGATCGGCTGCTGCGTGCTGTTCGCCGAATGGGTACTCGGCGTGGCGCAGATCCTCGAAGTTCCGCCCCAATTGCATCGCGGGCACCCGCGCCGTGGCTATCAGCTTCGCGCCGGCTTCGACGGCATCAGCAAGTTCGGCATCCCGCTGCACGTCAATTCGCTTGGCCTGCGCAGCCCCGAGATCGCAGTGCCCAAAATGGCTGGGCAAAAGCGCGTGCTGGTACTCGGCGACTCCGTGACCTTCGGCTCGGGAGTTCCCGAGGAACAGAGTTTCAGCCGGCGGCTCGAGAGTACGTTGCGGCAGCAGCTCGCGTGCCCGGTCGAAGTGGTCAACGCGGGTGTGTCGGGTTACGGCACGGTCGAGGAAGCCGACTACTTCACGCATGAAGGTCTCGAGGTCGAGCCCGACGTCGTACTGATCTACTACGTCGAGAACGACAACGTGAGCGTCACGCACTTCGAGGGTGCCGTAGCGAGCTTCCTGAAGGACCAGGTCGTGTATCGCTCGAATCTCGTCAACGCCGTGCTGTACGCGTGGCGACTGAGCCGGTGGAAGTGGCAAGCGCGCGCCGCTGGCGGAGACCGCGCCGCCTATGCCGCCGAGCAACAGGCCTGGGACTCGCGACCCGGCACCGCCGCGAGCCTCGCCGCGCTGCACGAGATCGCGTCGGTCGCGCAGAGTCACGGGATGCGTGTGATTCTCGCCAATTATCCGAACAGTCTCCACGATCGCTCGCTCGACACCGTGCGCGACGAGTTGCTGCGCAACGCCGCCGCGGCGGGCGGAATGACCCTCGTCGACGTCGCGCCCGCGCTGATCCCCTACCGCGACCGCGACATCGCGGTTTCCAAGACCGACCTGCACCCCAATGGCTTCGCGCACGGATTGATCGCCGAGGCGCTGCTGCCCGCCGTGCGCGACGCGCTCGCCTGTCCGCTCCGTTCGAGCGCGGCGCGCTGACGTGTGCGGCTTCTGCGGCATCGTGGCACCGGCGCGCGCGGCGCAGATCGGCGCGATCGATGCGATGACGCGCACGCTCGCGCATCGCGGGCCTGACGACTCCGGCACCCACGCCGAACACTTCGCGGCGTGCGGCGACGAATACGCGCTCGCGCTCGGCCACACGCGGCTCGCGATCCTCGATCTCTCGCCGCTCGGGCATCAGCCGATGCACGCTGCCGACCATTCGGTCTCGATCGCGTACAACGGCGAGGTCTACAACTTCCGCGAGCTGCGCGACGAACTGGTCGCGCTCGGCCACGCGTTCCGCTCCGACTGTGACACCGAGGTGCTGATCGAGGCGTACCGCGCCTGGGGCGTCGCGTGCTTCGACAAGCTGATCGGGATGTTCGCGTTCGCGCTCTTCGATCGCGCGCGCCAGCGCCTGGTGCTGGTGCGCGACCGGCTCGGCATCAAGCCGCTCTACTACCGCTTCGAGAACGGCGTGCTGAGCTTCGGTTCCGAGCTGCGCGCGCTTCGCGCGCATCCGGCCTTCCGCGGCGAGATCGATCGCGGTGCGCTCGGCCGCTATCTGCGCGGCGGCTACACGGTGGGCGAGGAGACCATCTACCGCGACGCGCGCCGGCTGCTGCCGGGTTCGTACCTGGTTTGGGACCACGGCGCGATCGCGACGCACGCCTATTGGCGCCTCACCGATCGCGCCGAGACGCCCGCACCGCCGAACTTCGACGCGGCCGTAGACGCGCTCGACGCGCTGCTCGGCGACGCGGTCGAGCGGCGCATGATCGCCGACGTGCCGCTCGGCGCGTTCCTTTCGGGCGGCGTCGATTCGAGTCTCGTGGTGGCGCTGATGCAGGAACGCTCGCGCGCGCCAGTGCGCACCTTCTCGATCGGCTTCCGCGAACCCGAGTTCGACGAGGCGCCCTACGCGCGCGCGGTGGCGGATCATCTGAAGACCGACCACACCGAACTCTACGTGGACCGCGCCGATGCGGTGGCGGTCGCGCACGAACTGCCCGATCTCTACGACGAGCCGTTCGCCGATCCGTCCGCGATCCCCACCACGCTGCTGTCGCGCCTCACGCGCCGGCACGTGACGGTCGCGCTTTCGGGCGACGGCGGCGACGAGCTGTTCGGCGGCTACGACCGCTACGACAAGCTGCGCCAACTGGGTCCGCTGCTCGCGCTGCCGCGACCGCTGCGCGCGCTGGCCGCCAGCTTGGCGTCGCTGCTGCCCGAGGG
>JAGSPS010000308.1 GCA_018262315.1 Deltaproteobacteria bacterium
GAAGCCGTGCTCGTGGAAGAGGTCGCGCGCGGCGGCGAGGATGCGCGCGCGACTCTTGCGGCCGCGCACCAGGCGCCCGTCGTCGGGACGCAGCGGCGGTCGGATCGGCTGCGGGGTCGCTTCCACGCGGCGAGCATGGCGAAGCTCGCGCGCTCGACGCAACCACGACGCACGAAACCGAGCGCCGGGCGCGCCGCGCGGCGGCTAGGCGCCGATCTCCGCGTCCACGCGGTCCATCAGGGCCCGCAGAGCCGGTCGGGCCGCCAGCATGCGGGGGCCACCGGGAATGTGTCCCGATTCGAGGCTGCGCAGGAACGCGACGACGGTGAGGTCCGCGCGGCTCACGCGATCGGCGTGGAAATAGGGCCGCGTGCCGAGGAAGCCGGTCAGGTCGTCGAGCCGCCGCTCGAACTCCTGATCGAGATGACCGAGATCCACGTCGCCGGCGCGCTCCGCGATCGCTTCGCGCACGCGCGACAGCACACCGAGTCGCGCCAGCTCGCCGATCATCGGGCTGGCCCCGGTCGTCGGCAGCTCTGCCACCTTCGGCAGGTCGAAGAGCGCGCGCAGCCAGCGCAGCCAGTAATAGTAGAAGGTCTCGCCGGTCCATTGCTCGAGAGCGCGTTGCGCGCGCGCGGTGCGCGGGTCGCGCGCGAGCAGCGGCGGCTCGGGAAACTGCGCGTCGAGCCAATCGAGGATCTTCGAGGAGTCGGCGATGCGCACGCCGTCGACGTCGAGCACCGGCAGCAGGCCCGTCTCGGGATTCCAGCGTTGGAAGTCCTCGGCGCTCGACGGCTCCACGACCTGATACGCGAGCTTCTTCATCCGCAGCGCGAGCCCCACCTTCACGACGAACGGCGCCTGCCCCGGTCCGTAGATGGTGACTTCGGGTGTCGCGTGCGGATCGCGCGCGCTCACGATTCCCATTCCTTGCGGATGCCGGGCGGGTCGTAGGCGGCGAGTTCGCGTAGCTTCGCGGTCGCTTCGGGATCGAGGCCGACCGGAACGCGGATCTGCACGGTGACGTAGAGATCGCCGCGCGCGCCGCTCTTCGGGTCGGCGATGCCCTTGCCGCGCAGTCGCAGCCGGCGCCCCGAATCGCTGCCGGGCGGCACCGTCACGGTCGCCGTGCCTTCGAGCGTCGGGATCTCGACGCGCGCACCGAGCGTCGCCTCGCCCACCGTCACCGGCAGATCGAGCAGCACGTCGCGACCGTCGCGGCGGAAGATCGCATTCGGGCGGATGCGGATCCTCGCGAACAGGTCGCCGGTCGCTCCGCCGCTGCGGCTCTCGGCGCCCTTGCCGGGGATGCGGATGCGACCGCCGTCGTCGACGCCCGGCGGAATCCGCACCGTGACGCGCTCGGGCTGCAGGCGTCCGTCGCGATCGGGTCGCGTCACGCTGATCTGTTTGGTGGCGCCGCGCGCCGCTTCGAGGAACTCGAGTTCGAGCATCACTTCGAGATCTTCGCCGCGGAACGCCGCCGCGCTGCGGCGGCCCCGCCCGCGACCGCCGAACACGCCGCCGAACACGTCCTCGATGTTGAAGCCGAAGGCGTCGCCGCCCATCCCGTGACCGCCGCCGAAGCGACGCGAGGCGCGCGCCGCATTGGCGTCGAAGCCGGCTTCGAGCGAGACCGCCCCGAAGTCGTCGTAGAGCGCGCGCTTCTCCGGATCCGAGAGCACCGCGTACGCCTCCGAGACTTCCTTGAAGCGCTCTTCGGATTCGCGGCGGCCCTGGTTCAGGTCCGGGTGGAACTTGCGCGCGAGCTGGCGATACGACTTGCGAATCGCGTCGGCGTCGGCGCCGCGCGCGACGCCCAACACTTCGTAGAGATCGCGACGCCTGGCCATCGTCCCTACAGCTTCTCCGGGTGCTCGAGCCGCTCGCGCAGCCGCTCCAGCGTGCGCGCGCAGTAGAGACCGTCTTCGATGCGCTCGTCGTAGGTGTACTTGAGCGTCACGCGGCGACGCCCCGACGCGTCGGGCGTGATGCGACCGATCACGCAGAAGACGGGGCAGTTGCCGTGTTCCCACAGATGGTGGTAGCCGGCGTCGAGTCCCACCGAGCCGAGATTTGCGACGAAGGCCGATGCGTAGAGCGGATCGCTGTGGATCATGCCGGCGGGCAGCAGGCCCAGCGCGTCCGCGCGATGCACCAGCCACATCGCGGCGCGGACCACCGGAACCGGCAGCCGCAACAGGATGTCGATCTCGGAGTCCGAGGTGGTCTTCCTGCCGGAGCGCCCGTAGTCGAGTGCATCTAGGATCTTGTCAACCATCTCCGGGAGCGAATGGGCCGGTTCGACGCGCTGCTTCACCGTGAGGATCGGCGAATCGTCGTCGAACGCGCCCTTGGCGCTGAACGAGAGCCAGATGCCGTCGCGCTGCCAGAGCCGCCCGCCGGCGACGAAGCGGTTGAGGCGCGGCCGCTCGTGGAAGATCGTCATCAGCCCGTGCAAGACGAGTGAGCCGAACGAGCGAGCCAAACGAGTGAGCGGTTCCGATCGATCCAGGGCATCGATCCAACGAGACCGGGTGCGTGGCTTTGGCGCCGCGCCGGCAGTCGGCCAGCTTAGCCGTCCGCGCTGCGACGAGCCCCTCGCCGCTCGCGCTTCGGCCCCGATCGAAGCGTCGCGGCGAGCAGCAGCAGCAGCGCCGTGACGAGCGGCCAGTCGCCGGTTCGCGCGTAGAGCGGCGGCGCACCGGCGGCAGCAACTTCGGCGCGCAGCGTGCCTTCCTCGAACGCCGGGATCGTGGCCACGACGCGCCCTGCGGCGTCGATTACGCCCGAGATGCCGGTGTTGGCGCCGCGCACCACCGGCATGCGCATCTCGACGGCGCGGTAGATGGCGTGGTCGAAGTGCATCTCGGGATACCCGACGCGGCCGAACCAGGCGTCGTTCGAGAGATTCACCAGCAGCCGCGCGCCGGCCGCGCGGAAGCGGCGCACGAGATCGGGGTAGGTGATCTCGAAGCACACCGGTGTCGCGAACGGAATCACGGTGGTCCGGAAGACGGTCGCTTCGACGCCCGGCAGGTACGGATCGCCCTCGACGACCGGGCCGATCAACGCCGCGAGCGCGCCGCCGAACGCCGGGTCGTACTCGGAGAACGGCACCAGGCGCTGCTTGTCGTACGACTCGACGAGGCCGCGGCCCGGCGCAAACAGCACGACCGCGTTGCTGCGGCGACCGCCCTGCGAGCGCGGCGCGCCCGTCACGATCGGTACGCCGATCGCGCTGGCGAGTCGTTCGAGCTGCTCGCGCAACGCCGGCGTCCGGTCGAGGTCGATGTCGACGGCCGTCTCGGACCACACGACGAGGTCGAGCGGTGCGGCGGCGAGCGTTCGCGTCGCCGCTTCGTGACGCGCGATGTTGCGCGCTGCCGACCCCGGCTGGAAGCGCTCGGCCTGCGGCACCGACGCCTGCACGATCCCGACGCGCAGCCGCGGGACGTCGCCGGGCGTGAGCGTCGCGAGTCGCGCGGCGCCGTAGCCGAGCCACAGCGCGGCGATCGCAAGCGGCGCCAGCAACGCGAACCCGCTCTGCCGTCGCAGCGCGATCCCGATGCCGCCGCCGACCGCCAGCAGCACGAACGACACCGCGTACTGGCCGCCGAGATCCGCCGCCTGGATCGCGAGCGGCCAGCGCGTGACGGTCTGCGCAGCGAGTAACCACGGCGTTGCGAGCAGCGACCCGCGCAGCCACTCGCCGAGCGTCCAGATCGCCGCGAACGCGAGCGGCGCGGCGGCGTCGCGCAGGCGCGGTCGCACCGCGGCGTAGACGGCGGCGGCCGTCGCCGGCACCAGCGCGAACCCGAACACCACGATCGACGTGAAGATCCACGCGGGCAGCGCCGCGACCTGGTACTCGACGACCAGCGCGTGGAGCACCCAGTGCCCCGACCAGAGCGCGAACGCGCCGCTGTAGAGCCACGCGAGCGCAAACGCGCGCCGCGGCTGCGCGCCGTCGAGCACGAACGCGAGCGGCGCGAGCATCACGAGCCCGAGCCCGGGCACGCGGTAGGGCGGGTAGGCGAGCGCCGTCGCGACGACGCCCGCGGCGATTGCCACGGCGATCGTCGCGGGTCGTCGCAGCAGCTCCGGCTCGTCACGCACGCGCGGAGGTTACCGCGCGGAAGTCATCGGGATGGCGGCAGGGAAGGTCGCATCGTTGGGTGTGCGCTCCGTTGCGGCGGCGGCGGTCCGAGATCGCCGCGCTAGCATGCCGCGCCCGATGGAACCCGATCGCTGGTATTTCTACGGCCTCGTCGGCCTCGTCGCCGCGGGGGTCGCGTCCTTCCTGGCGCTGCTCTTCGTGGCCGCCCCCTATGGTCGCCACGAGCGTCCCGGCTGGGGCGCGAGCGTTCCGACGCGCATTGCCTGGGTGGTGCAGGAACTTCCCGCGCCGCTGCTCTTCGCGATCGTGTTCCTGCGCGGCGAACACGCCTTCCGCCCGGTCCCGCTCGCATTCTTGTTGTTGTGGCAGATGCACTACCTGCAGCGCACTTTCGTGTATCCGCTGCGGATGCGCGTCGGCGTGTCGCGCGTGCCGCTCACGACGATCGCGCTCGCGATCGCCTTCAACGCCGTCAACGCCAGCCTCAACGCCTACGCGATCAGCCACGGCGCGCTGCGCCACGTCGAGTCGTGGTTCGCCGATCCGCGCTTCGCGATCGGCGTCGCGCTGTTCCTCGCCGGCTTCGCCGTGAACCTGCAATCCGACGCGATCCTGCGACGCCTGCGCAAGCCCGGCGAGACCGGCTACGAGATCCCGCGCGGCGGCCTCTTCCGCTTCGTCTCGTCTCCCAACTACCTGGGCGAGATCATCGAGTGGTGCGGCTGGGCGCTCGCCACCTGGACCTGGGCCGGCGCCGCGTTCGCGTTCTTCACGATCGCGAACCTGCTGCCGCGCGCGCTCTCGCATCACCGCTGGTATCGCGAGAAGTTCCCCGACTACCCGCGCGAGCGGAAGGCGATCATTCCGGGCGTGCTCTAGTCGCCGCGCGCGGAGTCCAGTTCACGCTGCACGACCTGGGGCGCACCTTCGCGACCGCCGCGGCGGGGATCGTGCCCGCACACGCTGCCCGTGCGGGCTCGACGAAGCAATAGATGCCGTACGGCAGCCAGATTGCGGCGGCGAGCAGCAGGAAGATGCGCGTCGCCATCGGGTCTCCTCACGGGTTCCGAGCCGCCTGGGCCGGGGCTGCGACCCGCCCGCGCGGAACCTAGCTCCTGCGCTGCAAAGCCCACCAGCGCAGCACCTCGTCACGACTGGCTTCGTAGCCGCGCTCCGTGATCGCGTCGAGCGCGTCGAAGTCGAGCAGCCCCCATTCGGCGACGGGAATCTTCAGGTACAGGCTCGCGGTCTCCGAGGTGCGCCGCTCGCGGTCGGTCACGATGCTTGCGACGACACTGCTGCGTGCCAGAATCTGGAGCACCGAGACGGGGATCGCCTCGCGCGCGAACGGGTTGATGCGGCGCCAGAGCAGACGCCAGCCCGAGAGCGCGTACGGAAAGCTGGACGTCGCGCGGAGATCCGTTTCCGGGCTCACGTCCACGGCGATTACCGAGCCGCCTCCGAGAGAGGCGATCATCACGCCGACCGGGACGTTGTTGAGCAGGCCCCCGTCGACGAGGAGGCTCTCGCCCACGACGACCGGCGGCAGGATGCCCGGCAGGGAAATGCTCGATCGGATGGCGGCCGCGAGCGATCCGCGTTCCTGCACGCGTTCCACGGCGGAGCTGAGGTCGGTGGCGATGCAGTAGAACGGGATCGGCAGATCCTCGATCTGGCGCGGGCCGAATGCGGCTTCGAGGCGCATTCCGATCCGATGCCCCGACAACAGCGAGAGGAGCGGCAGCGTCGGGTCGAAGATCGCGGAAAGGTGCTGCTTGCAGGCCGCCTTCGCGCCGGCCGCGTCGAATTCCATCGCGGGCAGCGAGCCGACGATCGAACCCATGCTGGTGCCGCCGAATGCGTCGACGGGGACGCCGGCCTCTTCGAGCGCACGCAGCACGCCCAGGTGCGCGAAGCCGCGCGCCCCACCGCCGCCCAGCACCAGGCCGATCGAGCGGCCGGCGATGCGCCGCGCGAGGCGCGCGACATCCGCCGGCCGGTTCTCTCGCACATGGAAGTGTCGTGCGACCTCGGGACGCAGGTCCAGCCAGCGCCCGGTGCCGAGTGGCTCCGTGTCGCCCTCCCAAAGCAACACCAGCGAACGC
>JAGSPS010000082.1 GCA_018262315.1 Deltaproteobacteria bacterium
AGCAATCGATTCGCCAGGCGGCGGCGTCATCCCCTACCCCTCGACGCTCCCGCGCTTCACCTTTGCGAGATAGGTGACCGCGGGACGGGTGTTGAGCTCGTGCAGTGAGTGGTAACCGCGAACCGGATCGCTGCCCGCCTTCACGACCACGCTCGCAGCGTCCTTCAGGTTCCCGAAGTGGATGGCGCTCGTCGGGCAGGACTGCGCGCAGGCCGTGGTGACTTCGCCGTCGCGAATCGGGCGCTTCTCGTCCTTCGCGACCTGGCGCGCCGTCGCGACGCGCTGGACGCAGAAGCTGCACTTCTCCATCACCCCCTGGCCGCGCAGCGTCACGTCGGGATTCGCCATCAGATACATCGGGTCGGGCCAGCGCTCGATCGCGAAGTCGAACCAGTTGTACTTGCGGACCTTGTACGGGCAGTTGTTCGCGCAATAGCGCGTGCCGATGCAGCGGTTGTAGATCATCCCGTTGAGGCCATCTTCATTGTGATAGGTGGCGATCACCGGGCACACCGGCTCGCAAGACGCCGCGCCGCATTGCTGGCACAGCATCGGCGTGGTGCGAACGTCGACCGTCGTGCTGGACTCGGAAGCCGGGAAGATCGGCCGGCGGTCCATGCCGCCTTCCAGGTTGCCGTCGCCGACCCAGCGCTCGATGCGCAGCCACGCCATGTGGCGCCCTCGTCGCACCTGCTCTTCCCCCACCACCGCGATGTTGTTCTCGATGTAGCAGGCGACCACGCACGCAGAGCAGCCCGTGCACTTGTCGACGTCGATCGACATGCCCCAGCGGTAGAGACTCCCCGGTGCGCTGTCCTTGGTCGGGTCGTAGGCCTTCACGTGCTCGGCGTGCGCTGCGCCGGGAGCTTCGCCGTGCGCGGGCTGGCCGGGCGCGGCTTCGCCCGCAGCGGGCACCGCATCGGCTGTGCCGTGTACGGCATCCACCGGAGCGCCACCGCTGGCCAACTCCTGGAGCGTGACGGCGAGGCCCAGCCGGCGACCGCGCTGGTTCTGGCTGTCCTGCAGGATCGGCAGCCTCTCGTGACGGCCGGCGTTGCTGACCCTGGCCTTCGTCAACAGCCACGCGCGCCCACCCGACTCGTCAGTGAGGGCGGGCAGCAGGTCGATCACATTCACGCCGCGCCGCTCGCCGGGGTGACCGTCTTCCGCGCGCGAGGCCCACAATCCCACGGTGTGGCCCTGGCCGATCGCGATCGAGATCACGTCGTCGCGCAAGCCGCCGCGGACCACGACCGGAAGGCTGACCTTTCCCGCCTTGGTCTCGACGTCGATCACGTCGCCGAACTCGAGGCCGCCGAGTTTCTCGGCCGCGCGCGGCGACAACTCGGCGTACGACTGCCAAGCCACCTTGGTGACGGGATCCGGCACCTCCTGCAGCCACCCCAGGTTCGCACCGCGACCGTCGTAGAGCATCGAGCCCGCCGCGGTGACCAGTGTGAACTCGCCGTCGCCTTCGAGCGCCGGCTCCGCCAGCTCGAAATCGACTGCGGAGGGCACCAGCGTCACTTCGAGACCCGGCTGCGGAGCGAAGACACCGCCCTTCGCGAGCGCGGCGTAGAAGTCCGTACCGGCAAAGGACTGCTCGACCAGCGTTCGGAAACTGTCGGCCGGCAGCTTCGCGGCGACCTCGGGACCCATCGCACGGGCGACGTCGAGGAGCGCGTCGACGAGCGCGCGCGTGTCGTAGAGCGGGCGCAGCGTCGGCTGTACCACCGAGCGAATTCCGGGACGCGGCTCGGCGTCGCCCCACGACTCGAGCGGGGAGTGATCGGGCAACACCAGGTTCGCGCGTTCCGAAGTCTCGTCCGGCAGCGACGCGAGCGACACGACGAACGGCACCTTCGCGAGCGCCTCGGCGAAGCCGCTCGACGCCGGCAGGCTGTAGACCGGATTTGCTCCGTGCACGAGCAGTACGCCGACGCGGCCGCCCTTGATGGCGTCGACCAGCGCGAGCGTCTCGTGGTAGCTCGCGACGCGACCTTCGCGCTGCGCGGGGATGCTGATGCCCTTGCCGACCGCGCCGAGCGCCCAGTTGCCGAGCAGCACGGCGCGCACCGTCGCCGCCGCGCGGCGACTCGCGAGCGCGACGCCGGGCGGAATCAAGACGGGCGCCTTCGCGGCGCCGAGCGCCTTGCCCACGCGCTCGATCGTCGCGAGCGGCACGTCGGCCTGCTTGGCGACCGCCGCGGGATCGACCTTCTCGAGCAG
The DNA here is from genome assembly GCA_018262315.1 of Deltaproteobacteria bacterium. Classification (GTDB taxonomy): domain Bacteria; phylum Myxococcota_A; class UBA9160; order UBA9160; family PR03; genus PR03. Next base: position 2,230 of record JAGSPS010000082.1, read on the forward strand.
CGTCGCCAGCGCGTCCCTGCCGGCTTGCGTGCCGCCGCCGGCGCCGATCGCGACCTTCAGCAGCGCGAGCGCGAGCAGCCCTTCGCTGCCCGGCTTCGCGGCCAGCCACTCGTCGGCGTTCGACGCCGTCATCGAGAGTCGCGGGCCGACGTAGACGAAGCGCGCGCTGCGGCGCTCGGGTTTGCTGACGTCGCGTGCTGCGGCGAGCTGTCGCGCGTGCTCGACCGGCGACGGACCCGACTCCAGGAAGTCGGAGCCGAAGTCGATCACCAGGTCGCTGCCCGAGAGATCGAAGACCGGTTCGCTCTCGACACCGAACAGTGCCTGCGTCGCCTTGCGCAGCGCTTCGGGAGCGAACGGTTCGTACACGACGCGCCCGCCGGCGCCGACCGCGTCCACCCATTTGTCGATCCACGCGCTCGCGGTCGGACCGGTCTGCCCGCTGAGCACCCAGCTGCGGTTGCCGGCACGCTTGATCTCGCCCGACAAGATCGCGATCGCGTCGTCCCATGTGGTCGGCACGAGTTTGCCGTCCACGCGCTTCATCGGGCTGCGGTAGCGATCGGGGTGGTAGCTGCGCCCGATCGAGGCCTGACCGCGCGCGCACAGAGCGCCCTGGTTCACCGGATGATCCGGGTTTCCGTCCAGCTTGATCGGGCGCCCCTCGTGGGTCTTCACGAGCAGACCGCAGCCGGCGGGGCATTCCTGGCAGGTGGATGCGTAGTAGTTCGCGATGCCCGGGACGATCGCCTCGGGCTGGATCACGTAGGGAATCAGCTTCGTGACCTTGTCGCCGCAGCCGGCGGCAGCAGCGGCCCCGGCGCTGGCGCCGATGAGCTTCAGGAATTCGCGACGATGGAATTCGGGCATCCGCGGCTTCCTAGTAGTGGCACGTCAGGCAGTCTTGCGACACCTGATTCAAACGGTGGCAATCGATGCACCAGCCCATTTGGGGCTTCGTCGAGGGCAACAGCCACGGCCACCAGATGGTGTCTTTCGTGAGCTGAACCTTGTCCATCGTCTCGACCGGCCCGTGGCAGCGCTGGCAGGTGACACCGAACGCGACGTGCCGGTTGTGCCGGAACTTGACGTACTCGGGGAGCCGGTAGATCTGATCCCAGGCAACCGGCTGCTTGTCGGTCCAGAGCTTGGTCAACGCCTGCACGCCCCCGAGGTCTCCCCCGAACTGCGCGTGACAGCCCATGCACACCTCGACGGACGGGACACCGGCCATGCGGGCCTTGTCCGTATCCGAGTGGCAGTAGAGGCAACCAATCTTGAAATCGGTGGCGTGAATCGCGTGGTTGAACGGGATGGGCTGCACGAGACCGGGCGTTGCGGGATCCGAGGAGGCGGCCTGGGCGTCGTAGGCCCTCTGGCTCGACTTGGCCGCGGCTTGCATCGGAGCCGCGGCCGGCGCGGCGGCCGGCACCTGCGCAGAGACGCGCTCGGCGTTCGAGAGACCGAAGACGAAACCGGCCGCGAGCAAGAGAGCCGTGGCAGCCGCGTTGGTCCACCAGGGCGCGGGGCGCCTGGCCCTCCGGTTCGTGGCGCAGGGCGCGGAGCGCCTGGCCCTCCGGTTCGTGAGTTGCTTCGGGCTCACGCTCCTACGCCCCCCATGGCTCGAGCCCTCGATCCAGAGCAGCGATCCAAACGGCGATCGGACGACGATCGAATCGATGGATCGAGAATGTTCAGTGCGCGCAACTCGGATGGCGCCACCGCCACGCCTCGCACGCGTTGCTCTGGAACCGCGAGCGGAAGCTCTTTAGCGCCAATCTCCGCGCGGCGTCAACCGTCGGCGCGAACTCTTCGGGGCGCGCCGGCAGGCCCGCGAGCCGCACCGCGAGGCTGACCCGGCGTCGCATTCGCGATGTCCGACGGGGGGATTGCGAGGCTGCGCGCCCAAATCGACGCGGCTAGAATCGTCGCCCCGGCTGGATTCCGCGTTCGACGGGATCGCCCAACCTACCGTGGAACCGAGGAAAACTGACATGGGTGAAGCCTGGATCATCGACGCCGTGCGAACGCCGCGCGGCAAGGGCAAGAAGGAAACCGGAGCGCTCTCGGGAATCCATCCGCAGGCGCTGCTCGCGCAGTGCCTCGTCGCGCTCCAGAGCCGCAACGGCTTCGACCCGAATCACGTCGAAGACCTGATCGCCGGCTGCGTGTCGGAAGTCAACGATCAGGCCGCCTGCATCGCGCGCAACGCGGTGCTCGCCGCGGGCTGGGATGCCAGGAGCGCGAGCGGCGTCACGCTCAACCGCTTCTGCGGCTCCGGCCAGCAGGCCGTGAACTTTGCTGCGATGGGCGTCATGGCCGGCCAGCAGGATCTGGTGATCGGCGGCGGCGTCGAGTCGATGTCGCGCGTGCCGATGGGCTCGACCGGCGGCGGTCTCGACGGCAACAACCCCGAACTGGTCGCGCTGCACCCGCTGGTGCCGCAGGGCATCTCGGCGGATCTGATCGCGACACTCGAGGGTTTCACGCGCGAAGACCTCGATCGCTTTGCAGCCCAGAGCCAGGAGCGCTGCGCGATCGCGCAGAAGGAAGACCGCTTCGAGAAGAGCCTCGTCCCGGTGCGCGATCCGGCGGGCAAGGTCGTGCTCGACCGCGACGAGTTCCCGCGCGCGGGCACCTCGGCGGAGTCGCTCGCCAAGCTCGCGCCGTCCTTCGAGGGACTCGGCGCCTACGTGCCGAAGGGCGACACGCGCACGCTCGACCAGCGCGCGCTGTCGCGGTACACGCAGATCTCCGCAATCCACCACGTCCACCACGCGGGCAACTCGTCGGGCATCGTCGACGGCGCGAGCGCGGTGTTGGTGGCGTCGCCGGAATACGCGAAGGCGCACGGCCTCACACCGCGCGCGCGCTTCGTCGCGGCCGCGACGGCCGCCGACGAGCCGATCATCATGCTCACGGCGCCGGGGCCGGCCACGCAGCGTTGCCTCGCCAAAGCGCGCATGACGATCGCCGACGTCGACCTCATCGAGATCAACGAAGCCTTCGCCGCGATCCCGCTGAAGGTGATGCGCGACCTCGGTATGGACCCCGCCAAGGTGAACGTGAACGGCGGCGCCATCGCGCTCGGCCATCCGCTCGGCGCCACCGGCGCGATGCTGCTCGGCACCGTGCTCGACGAGCTCGAGCGCCGGGACAAGACCATCGGTCTCGTCACGATGTGCATCGGCGGCGGCATGGGGATCGCGACGATCATCGAAAGGGTATGACGAAGTGAGCCACATCGACCGAAGCCGACGAGCTCCGTTTCCCGCGTAGCGAGCCGAAGGCGAGCGGCGAGAGGTCATCAGGCGCGCGTAGCGAGCCGAAGGCGAGCGGCGAGACCCAGAGAGCTCGCGTCCGCCCCAGCAAACCAGATCCGGAGAAGCAGATGATCGACTTCCAACCGACGGACGAACAGCAGCTCGTCATCGACACCGTGCGAAACTTCGCGGCGAACGAAATCCGCCCCAAGGCGCGCGAGTGCGACGAGTCGAAGAAGCTACCGGAGAAGGTGATCGAACAGGCGCACGAGCTGGGGCTCGTCGCGAACGCGCTGCCGGAGTCCGCCGGCGGAGGCGGGGAACGCTCTGCGGTGACGGGCGTGCTGGTCGCGGAGGAGCTGGCGGTCGGCGACCTCGGCATCGCGCTCGCGATCCTCTCTCCGGCTCTTTGTGCCTTTCCGATTGCGGAATTCGGAACGGAAGAACAGAAGGAGGGGTTGTCTCGCTTCGTCGGGACGCGCTTCGTGCCGGGTTCGCTCGCGTGGGTGGAACCGCGCTTCGACTCGGACCCGTTCCGCCCGAAGACGACGGCGCGCCGCGATGGCAGCGACTACGTCCTCGACGGCGCCAAGTGCTTCGTGCCCTGGATCGACGGCGCGGATCCGGTGCTGGTGGTCGCGGCGGAAAACGGGACCCCCCAGGCGTTCCTGGTGCCGCGCAACGCCGCGGGACTGACGGCCGAGCCCGAGCGCAACATGGGTGTTCTCGCGCTGCCGACGGCGGAGCTGAAGCTCACCGGCGTGCGCGTGCCGGCGGCGGCGAAGCTCGGCGGCGACAACGGCGCCGACCTGCGCCGCGTGTTGAACCAGGGCCGTGTCGCACTCGCCGCGATGGCGGTGGGCGTCGCGCGCGCCGCCTTCGAAGTGGCGCGCGACTACGCGAAGGAACGCCAGGTCTTCGGTGCGCCGGTCGCGACCAAGCAGGCGATCGCCTTCAAGCTGGCGGACATGGCGATCGAGATCGACGCCGCGCGCCTGCTCGCCTGGGAAGCGGCGTGGAAGCTCGACCGCGGCGAGGACGCCACCCGCGAGGCCCTGCTCGCCAAGCGCCAGTCGCAGCGCATCGCGCTCGACGTGGCCGACGGCGCCGTCCAGGTCTTCGGCGGTCACGGCTACATCCGCGACTACCTGCCCGAAATGCACCTCCGCAATGCGCGTGGCTTCGCGTCGTTCGAAGCGCTCGCGCTCGTCTAGGGGAACCCGTCATGCCGATCTCGTTCGACCTGAATCCCGGCTCCGTCTCCGGCCAGAAGGAGATGCACGAGATCGCGGTCACACACATGCGCCCGTGGTCGCGGAAATACGACGTCCACGAGCACGAGATGCCGTGGGAATTCGTGAACCCGATGTGGGCGCGCGCGACCGGCAAGGGCGTCAAGCTCGACGGCAGTCCCGGCGACGGCATGGTGACCGTGTGCGTGCAGACCGAGGAGCTGTGCTGGGGAGACGCGGGGCTCTACCTGCGCTCGCCGAGTCCGCTGCTCGGCGGTTCGGCGGTGGCTGCGGCCGGCACGCCCGAGCAGCGCGAGAAGTTCCTGTCGCCGTTCCGCACCGGGAAGCCCAAGTGGGGCGCGATGGCGATCACCGAGTCGCAAGCCGGTTCGGACGCCGCGAACATCCAGACCACCGCGGTGCTCGACGAAAAGACCAACGAGTGGGTGCTGAACGGCACCAAGATCTTCTGCACCGCGGGCGACGCCGCGCTCACCCACGAAGGCGGCTTCGTCGTGATCTGGGCGACGCTGGACAAGTCGGCCGGGCGCGGCGGCATCAAGTCGTTCGTCGTCACCGCCGGCACACCGGGCATCAAGGTGGTCGGTTGCGAGAAGAAGCTCGGCATCCGCGCGTCCGACACCGCGACGCTGGTGCTCGAGAACTGCCGCGTCCCGTACAACCACCTGCTCGGCAAGGCGGAAGTGAAGAAGGCCGACGACGCGAAGGGCGACAAGGGTTTCAAGGGCGCGATGGCGACCTTCGACGCCAGCCGCCCGATCGTCGCCGCGATGGCGGTGGGCGTGGGCCGCGCGGCGCTCGACTTCGTGAAGGAAGAGTTGACGCGACAGGGTGTCAAAATCCGCTACGACTCGCCGCCGACGCAGCAGACCGCGATCGAGCGCGACGTGATCGACATGGAAGCGGAACTGCAGGCCGCGCGGCTGCTCACCTGGCGCGCGGCCAAGATGATCGACCGCGGCCAGCGCAACAATCTCGAGGCCTCGATGGCGAAGGCGAAGGCGGGGCTCGCGGTCACCAAGATCACGCAGAAGGCGGTCGAGCTGCTCGGACCGCCCGGCTACTCGCAGAAGCTGCTGGTCGAGAAGTGGATGCGCGACGCCAAGATCAACGACATCTACGAAGGCACCCAGCAGATCAACCAGCTGATCGTCGCGCGACGCATCCTCGACTATTCGTCGAGCGTCCTGCGCTAGTCGGGAGGACTTCGATGCCCCAGGTGGCGACCGATCTCGTCGAGATTCTCGTCTGTCCGGAGACGAAGCAGCCGGTTCGTCTCGCGACGGCGCCGGAGCTGGCCGGCGTCAACGAGAAGATCCGCGCGGGTACGATGCGCAACCGCGGTGGCGAGGCGGTGAAGACCGAACTCGTCGAGGCGTTGATCCGCGAAGATGGGCGGATCCTGTACCCCGTCGACGACGGGATCCCGGTGATGCTGGTCGAGGAATCCATCGAGCTGTAGTTGCTTGGTTGCTGGGCGCGGGGGGACACAGGGTCCCGTGCTCGGACATCCTCGGCGCGTGCTCGATCGGCGACCTTCTTAGACCTGCGGCGTGCTGAGCGCTGCGGCGCGCTTCGCACGAACATTTACTTACGCACGCCTCCGGTAGCGGTGCGAGCGGGTGCACGGCGCCTGCGGAACTGCGCGCGGGACCCTGTGTCCCCCCGCGCCTCGGTGTTTCGGTGGTGGGACCTGGTTGCGAGTGCGCTACTGCGCGAACTCGCGGCGCTTCAATTCTCGGACGTACTCGGAGAGTTCGGCGTCGCCGGAGACCATCTGCGACATGCTCTGCTCGCACTCGCGCGCGGCGGCGCGGAGCGGGTCGAGGTCGAGTTTCACGTCCAGGATGGGCTCGGCGCGTTCGAGGAGCGCGAGGGCGCCGCGCGGGTTGGGCGTGACGTGGATGTAGTGCGGGAGCCCGGCCCAGAGCGCGAGCACCTCGACACCGCGTTCGCGCAGCAGCTGGCCGAGCATCCCAATGACGCCCGTCGGACCTTCGTAGCGCGTGGCCTCGAGGCCGTGGCGTTCGAGCAGCGCGGCGTCGCTCGCGACTGCCGTGATGCCGACCGGGCGCGAGTAGAGCACGTCGGCGAGGTAGGCGCCGAGCATCACGGTGCGGCGTACCTGGAGTTGATCGACGAGCGCGAGCACCTGGTCGGCGAAGAGTCGCCAGCGCAGATGCGGCTCGATCGCGATGCCGATCACGAGTTCGTGGGCTTCGTCGGCGGCGGCGTAGAGGAAACGGGAGAGAGGCCACGCGAAGTCGGTGACGACACCGTCCTCGACGGTGACGATCGGGCGGCGCACGCTGAAGTCGAAGAACAGCTCGGGGTCGATCTCGGCGAGCGGCGCCGCGCCGATCTGCTCGGCGAGATAGCGCGCCGCCGTCGTGGCGGACTCCCCGGCGTCGTTCCAGCCCTCGAACGAAAGCACCAGCAGCGGATCGCGCAGCTGCGGCCGCACCTGCCAGCGAAGGGGCTCGTTCATGTGCGGAGCTTCGCGCCCGCCACTGCGCAGGGCAAGCGTCCGCGCTTCAGCGGATGAACTTGTATCCATGTCCGCGCACCGAGAGGATGTGCTGCGGGCGCGCGGGATCGCGCTCGATGTAGCGACGCAGGCGCGCGACGAAGGTGTCGATGACGCGCGTCCGGGTCTCGGGCCGCAGCCCCCATACGACCTCGAGCAGTTCGCCGCGCCGCACTGCGCGACCTTCGCGTTCGATCAGCGCGCGCAACAGCGCGGCCTCGCGCGTGGTGAGCTCGATCTTGCCCTGCGGACCTTCGAGTTCGAAGCGGTCGAAGTCCACGCGGACGGCGCCGAACTCGATGGCGCGCGGTGCGTCGTCGCCCGGCGCGTCCCAGCGCCGCCGCCGCAGCAGCGCGCGCACGCGGGCGAGCAGTTCGTCCAGCACGAATGGTTTGGTCAGGTAGTCGTCGGCGCCTTCTTCGATGCCGCGCACGACATCGCCGGGATCGTCCTTGGCGGTGAGCATCAGGATCGGCACGAAGTTGCCGGCCGCGCGCACGCGGCGCGCCACCTCGACGCCGCCCATCGCGGGCAGCATCAGATCGAGGATCACCAGATCGAAACGACGCGGGCCGCCGAGCAGCGCGTCGCTCGCGGCGCGACCGTCGGCCGCGACCTCGACCTCGTGGCCCTCCGCTTCGAGGTTGAAGCGCAGCCCTTCGGCGATGTGACTCTCGTCCTCGACGACGAGGATGTTGGACACGCGGCGGCTACTGCGCTGCGAGCGGCGCGCTGCGCACCGACGCTTGCTGGCCGCTCGACACGCGCAGCCTCACGACGAAGCGCGAACCGAGCCCGGGCCCGGCGCTGTGCGCCTCGACGCTTCCACCCTGGCGCCGCACCAGGAAGCGCACGATGAACAGGCCGAGTCCGAGTCCCTTGACGCGCCGCTGCGCTTCGACGCCGGCGCGGTAGAACGGCTGGAAGATGCGGCGCAGTTCCTTGCGCGGGATGCCGACGCCGCGGTCTTCGATCTCGACGCGCACGCCGCCCTCGGCATCGGCGGCCGCGCGCACCTGCACGTCGACCGCGGGTCCCGAGTACTTGACCGCGTTGTCGAGCAGGTTGCGGAACACCAGCGACAGCTCCTGTTCTTCCCCGAGCGCCACGGGATCGCCCTCCACCTCGAGGCGCAGCGCTTCGGGCGCGAGGTGATACTGGTCGCGCACTTCCTGCGCACAGCTGGCGAGGAGATCGCGCAGCGCGATCGGCTCGCGGCTCGGACGTCGGGCGCGCGCGGCGCGCGCGGCGGCGAGCACCTGGTCGACGGTGCGCTCGAGCCGTGCGACGTCCTGGCGCATGCGTCCGAGGAACTGGCCGCGCTGCTCA
>JAGSPS010000083.1 GCA_018262315.1 Deltaproteobacteria bacterium
GCCCTGCTGACTCAGCGCGTCGCCCGAGACGTACTGGTAGACGTCGCGCGGCGTGTTGTTGTCGCGGTCGTCGTAGCGGATGTTCGCGTCGATGCGGAGACGATCGATCGGACGCGACGCCAGTCGCAGCGTCGCGGCGGTCGTGTCGATTCCCGCGTCGGCGTCACCGCGCGGGGGCGGCACCGGCGCGGTGAGGGCGGGATTCACCGTGTACGGCAGGAAATCGGCGTGCTGGCGCATCCAGCCGAACGCCGCGTCGCCCGAGATGCGCGTGTTCCACGGCAGGTCGACGCCGCCGGTCACCGACACCTGATTGAAGCTGTTGTCGGGTGCTGTCGCCTTGCGGCCGAAGCCGTTCGGGTAGCCTACGCCCGCCCCCCCTCCGGAGAACGGATTCTGCCAGGTCAGCGAATCATTGGAGTCGTTGAATACGGAAATCTCATAGCCGATCTGCAGCTGCGCGCGCTCGCCGTTCCAACGCAGCGCCGTCGAACCCTCGTTGGTCTGGTAGTCGAGCGGCTCGGGGACGAGCGACGCGCGCGCGCCGCCGCCGCTGCTTCCGATCACCGCCCCGACGATCTTGCGCCCCTTCTTGGTCTCGTACTCGTAGTCGCCCACCCACTCCAGGTCCGCCGGCAGATCGAGCCCGAAGCCCGCGCGCACGTCACGGCGCATGTGTTCGATGTCGAGGTCGCGCTCGTTCGCATCGAGCGCACTGAAGTTTGCCGTGCTGCTCCCGGAGATCCAGCTCGGCCGCAGCGTCAGCCGATCGGTTCCCCTGCCCTGGAACACCGTGCTTGCCGAGTCGGTCTGGTACTTCGGAATCTCTTCGTACTCGAACCAGACGTCGAAGAGACCCTGGTAGCCGAAGTCGCCGCGCGCAAAGCGCGAATCGAGCCCCAGGTTCTGGCCCTGCGCGCGCCACCAGCGAACGTCGCCGCTGTCCCAGACTGCGCGCCGGCTGATGTCGAAGTTGCCGAGCACGCTGACGCCCTTCTCCTCGAGGCCGGTGAAGTCGCCGAACTTGTACGAGTCGTCGCTGTTGACCCAGGCGCCGAGTTCGATCCAGCTCTCGTTCACCTCGGGCGGGAGCGCCGCTGCGGGCAGCGCGAGGGCGAGGCCCGCCAGCGTCCCGAGCGCGCCTCTGACGAACCGGTGCACGCGATCGTGTTCCATGGCGTGGCTACCTCGTGAACCGCACGCCCGAAGGATGATTCGAGCCGTGCACTTCGAAGTGGCAGTTCGTGCAGCTGCGGAGCAGCAGGAAGCGGTTGTTCGCAGCGGAACCGATGCCGGGAAGGCCCGCCGCGGTGTAAGCCGCACCCGGATGCCCCTCGAGGCTGTGGCACTCCTGGCAGAGCCACGGCGCGCGCTGTTTCAGCAACGCGCGCTGCGTCGAGCCATGCGACGCGTGACAGGTCAGGCAGTCGTCGCGCGCCGGCTGGTGCTCCCACAGGAACGGGCCGCGCTTCTCGGCGTGACACTGGTAACAGGTCTCGTTCACGTTGCGCTTGACGAGCAGGTGGTCCGACGTCGAGCCGTGCACGTTGTGACAGTCGTTGCAGGTGACCACGCCTTCCTTGATCGGATGGGACGAGATCCGGTGGGTCTGCGACCGCACGTCGGGATGGCAGCCGTAACAGGCTGCCGACGCATCCTTGCGGACGAGCGCGTCGGGGCGAATGTCCTTCTGGAGCACGTCCATGCGCGGATTGTGGATGTTGTGACAGCTCGCGCAGGCGACGCCGCGGGCCTCGTGAATGCTGCCGTTCCAGAGCATCCGCTCGCCGCCGCGGTGACAACTCAGGCACACCGCGTCCTGCGGCTCGGCGGGGAAGTCGTCGCCGAACTTCTGCGCGACCGGCACTTCGTCGTCGGCCGCATGGCCGGCGCTCGGCCCGTGGCACGCCTCGCAGCCCTGCGCGGCGAAGGGTGTGTGCGAATCTCCCTTGACGCCGTGCGGTGTGCGAAGGATGGCGAGCGTCGCAGGCTGGTCGTGGCACTCGGTACAGGCGCCAGATCCGCCGGGCGCATACTCACCAGCGCTGTCGCTCGACTCCTCGAGCTCCTCGGAGCCGACCGCCGCCGGCAAGCCCAACGCAATCACGAGAAACAAGACCAAGTAGCGGGTTGTCACCTCGGTCGCCCCCACTCGACTTCGGTTCTTCGCAGTCGCGATCCAGACTCGACTTGGTCGATGCATCATGGATCGGTCGCGCGCACCCTAGTGCAGCCCCCCGCGCGAGAGCAAGAGGAAAATGCCGGAATCTCGCACGCGGCGCGCGTGGTGTCTGCGATCCGACAGGGCGCGATACGCCCGGCTGGCGTGCGACGGCGCCATCATCGACGAGATCGCGCCCGCGGTGCACGAGCGTCTCGACGAAGAGCGCGTAGACGCCGGTCGGCGCTGCGGAACGAGCCGAGCCAAACGAAACGGCCCCGTCTTCCTGGTGGGAAGACGGGGCCGCCAGCTGCAAGGCGTCCTGGCGCGAGGCCAGGATCAGTTCGGTGCGTCGAAGAGCACCAAACCACCGCTCGGGATCAGCGCCCCGTTGGTGGTCGAACCCGTTCCGTTCGACAGCTGGATGCGCACATCGTTGCTGCCGTTCGTCACGACCAGATCGAAGAAACTGTCGGCATTCGTGTCTTCCGTCCCCTGCAGCGTGAAGGCACCGCCGCCGTTCGGGGGAAACACGCTCGTTCCGGCCGTCGTGCCCGTCATCGGCGTGACGCGAAGCGATGCGGCGCCCTGGTAGGCGAGATCGGCGTTCCCGTCATTCGTGAAGTCCGCAACGCTCTTCAGCACGAACGAGTTCCCGCCGTTGGGAACGAAGCCGCTGGCCGTCGGATCCCCGCTCGTGTTGAGCGTCCGCACCCGGTTGAAGCCCAGGCCCGGGCCCGCGCCCGTGTCGACCAGGTCATCCGTGCCATTGCCATCGACGTCGCCAGCCCGCGTCAAGACCCACGAGGTGCCGCCCTGGGCGTAGAACTTCGCGGTCGCCGTACCGGCGAGATTGGCGCGCGACGTGCCGGCCGCACCCCCCGTACCGCGGAACACCAGGTCCTTGCTGTTGTCGCCGTTCACGTCGATCGCGAAGGCGTACACCCACGCACCACCCGCCGTCGAGAGGAACGTGTAGACCGGCGAGCCGGTGGCGATGTTGGCGATGCGCACGGCACCCGCCGCACTTCCGCTGCCGCTGAAGATGATCTCGTCGATCCCGTCGCCGTTCACATCCGCCGCGTCGACGACCTGCCAGGCCCCGCCGCCATCCGGAATGAAGAGCGTTCCCTTGGTGCCGGTCCCCGCCGCGTTCACGAAGGTCACGCGCACGGTCCCACCGCCTTGCGCGACGAGATCGGCGTTGGCGTCGTTGTCGAGATTCCCCGCGGCCCTCAAGATGAACACGCCGCCGCCGGTCGGGAAGCTCCCGTTCGCAGTACTCGATGTCCCGTCGAGAATATCGACGCGGATGTTCCCCGAACTCGACCGGGCGATGTCACCCTTCCCGTCGGCGTTGAAGTCGAACCCGACGAACGTGGGACCGGGTCCCGGACCCGCCATCGCCGCGGACCCCAGCCCGAGAGTGGCGACAAGACCGATGAGCCATCCGGAAAGTTTCATTGCACGCATTGGAACTCCTCTTCCTGGATTTCGAAACTCGCGACGAATCTGCGCCGTGCAATTCGTGGCGTTCGATGGAATCCCCTGAACACTGCGCATGCTGGGAAGCGACGGCCTGACACGATCGACGCCTCCCATGCTCACGCTCGGGCTACGACGGTCCGAGCCGCCGCCTCGAAGCGTAGACGGCGCCGAGCGACGCGAGCATCGTCAGGGCCGATGCTCCCAGCGCGGGCTCCGGAACGACTTCCAGATAGAAGTGCTGGTCCTGGTAGATCAAATCGGAGTTGGTGTTCACGCCGCCGATGGCGAACTCGAGGTCGTAGACGTCGGGCGGCGTGGCGGGATCGATGAAGAGATCGAAGCTGAAGGGACCGGCCGAGGACGCGGGCAGGCCTCCGTCGCTCCCGTCGTCCTTCGTGTAGTACGGGGGATTCGAGACCTCCTGGAGCGTCCATGTGTTGCCCGGGACGTTGTCCTCCAGCCACGACAGGAAGTTCGTCAGACTGCTCTGCTGACCAGACTTCTCGAGGCGCTTGAACTGCACCGCGAAGACGCCGTCCCAGCTCAGGACCTGCATCGACAAGGTGACCGTGTTGCCCGGAACGACCTGGAACAACTGGAGTGCCCCGCGCGTATTCCCGTCGAGCTGCGTGCCGAGGTCGAGGACGCCATCGGTTCCGTCTATCTGAAGTCGACCCGACTCCGGAGTCGTGTGACAGCCGCTGCAGCTGTTCCCAGCCGATGTTGCATAGCTGGGCCTTGCGGTGGCGACCCCCGCCCAGCCCAAACCGAAGACGAACGGAACGAAGACACTCGCGAGGACCAGAATCGGCCGCCGTGATGACAAGATGGCTCCTTTCAAGACTTGGCCCGCATGGTTCCACTCGGCCGATGCGTGCCTGCGTATCAGTCGAGATCCGGTGAGCGCACTCCACACAGAAACGTTCCGAAAACGATGGGGCACCGCAGTCGGCGCCTTTCGAACTGGTTCTCGCATGCCCGCGTCGATTTCTCGGCTCTGGAACCACACGGCCGTGATCGCAGGTTTCAATTTAGGCGTCCAATTCCGAAAGTTCAAGCAACCGAGTTGCCGACGCCGCCGCTTGCCCCCTCGCACTGTCGGCCAACCGACAGAACTTGCGGAAGCGCTAGGGTGCGACGGCGCCGAGTGTGATCGCAGGGACGTAGGTGACGAGCAGCACCACCGCGAGCAGAGCGAGCAGGAACGGAAAAGTCTCCACGCATACGGTCCACAACGGCCTCTCGAAGCGCGACGACGCGAGGAACAGGTTCAAGCCGACGGGCGGCGTGAGGTACCCGAGCTCCAGGTTCGCGAGAAAGATCACGCCCAGGTGCAGCGGGTCGATCCCGAACACCTGACTGATCGGCAGGATCAGCGGCACCACGACGACGATCGCCGAGAAGATGTCCATCAGACAGCCGACGAGTAGCAGGAATCCGTTCAGCGCCAGCAGGAAGAGCGCCCGCGAGTGGACCGTCGCCTCGACCCACGCGGCCGCCTTCATCGGAATCTCGGCGTCGACGAGGTAGTTGGTGAGCCCCATCGCGACACCCAGGATCACCAGCACGCTGCCGACCATCACCATGCAGCGCGCCAGCACGCGCGGCAGGTCACCGACGAGATCGAGTTCGCGGTGCACGAGCGTCTCGACGACGAGCGCGTAGACGGCCGTCAGCGCGGCCGCCTCCACCAGGGTGCAGAAGCCCCCGAACATCCCGCCAAGCACGATCAACGGCAACAGCAATTCCCACTTGCACTCCCAGAGCGCGGCGAGCGCTTCGCGCGCGCGAAAGGCGGGGCGCTCGGTGCGCGTCGCGATCGCTTCGCGCACGCCGAGCATCACGACCGCGGCGACCAGCAGCAGCCCCGGCAGCGCCGCGGCGCGGAACAGATCGGGAATCGGCACGTGCGCGACGACCGCGTACAGGATCACCGGCAGGCTCGGCGGGAACAGCAGCCCGATCGATCCGGTCGCCGTGACGAGGCCGAGCGAGAATCCCTCGCGATAGCCGCTGCGCACCAACACCGGCATCAGCAACCCGCCGAGCGCGACGATCGTCACGCCCGAGGCGCCGGTGAAGCTGGTGAAGAACGCGCAGACCAGCGTCGCGGCGATCGCGAGCCCGCCCGGCAGCCAGCCGAAGAGCGCGTTGAAGAGGCGCACCAGACGATCGCTCGAACCGCCCTCGGCGAGCAGGAAGCCGGTCAGCGTGAAGAGCGGCAGCGTCGGAATCGACGGCGACACGACACTTCGATATGTCTCGACGGGGATCGAGGCGATCGGCACGCCCTCGGCGTAGAACAGCACCAGCGCGACGCCGCCGAGCACGACGAAGATCGGCGCGCCGAACGGCAGCGCCACGACCAGCAGCGCGATCCCGCTCCAGCGCACCCACGCCGTTTCCGCGGGCGCAATCCACAGCGCGGCGCCGAGCACCAGCAGACCGAGCAGCGCGATCCCGCGCTCGCGACGCCCACCCGTTCGCAGCAAGAAGCGGAACGCGATCACCGCGAACGCAAACGGCAGGATCGCTTCGACCACCCACTGTGGCAGCCAGCCGCCGATCCTCCCCGGCGACTCCAGCTCCGAGCGCACGAAATCGAGCGACGCCCAGGCGAGCGCCGCCGCCACCCCGGCCGAGAGCGTGTTCGTGAAAACGCGCGTGTGACGCTGCCACGCGGGCGGCAGCATCTCGCCGGTCGCGAGCGCCAGGTGCGCGCCCTCGCGCGACGCCGCCATTGCGCCGAGGAAGGCGATCCACAGCGCGAGGTTCTGCACGTAACCCGTCGAACCCGGAATGCCGCTCCCGAAGAGCGCGCGCAACAGCAGCTCGACGGCCGGTAGCAGCGCCGCGAGCAGCAGCGCGCTCGCCGAAACGATCCGTTCGACCCGCGTGAGCGCGCCGGATCCGCGCCCGGCCGGCGTCACGGTCACGGGCTCGCGCTGCCCGGCGCGCGCGCGCGGAACTCGTCGCGGAGCTTCTGCACCTCGGCCACGATGCCCGCCGGCACGACGTGTCCGATCAGTTTCGGATAGGCGTAGTCGATCGCGACACGCTCGAACTCGGCGACGCCCTCGGGTGGGATGTGGTTCACCACGAGCCCGCGCTTCACCATCGCGCCGATCGCTTCGTCGTCGAGTTTGCGCACCTCGGCGCGGAGCCGGAGCCCGGCTGCACGCGACGCGGCGAGCAGCTTTTCGCGCACGCTGGGATCGATCGCCTGCCAGGCCTTCGTGGTGATGACGGTGGCGCCGATCGCGGGCGCCCACTTCACGTCGCACATCTGCTTCGCGGCGCCGAACCACTGGTTCGCGAGCGCCAGCAGCGGCGGCGCCGGGAATGCGTTGATGAGTCCCGCCTGCAGGCCCGTGAGGATGTCGGTCGAGGCCAGCTCGACGGGGTGGTAGCCAGCGTCCTTCCACGCCTCGACGTACGCCGGATACCCGGCCCACACCCAGAGCTTCATCGGCTTCAAGTCGGCGGGACGCAGCAACGGCTGCTGCGAGAAGAAGTGGATCCAACCCGCGTCGCCCCAGTTCAGCACCTTGAAGCCCCTGGCCTCGAGGATCGCCTCGAGCTTCGGCGCCATGCGGTCGCGCACGTAGTCGAGTTCCTCGTACGAGGTGATCATCATCGGCATCTGCAACGCCTGCATCTCGTGCGCGATGTCGTACAGGCCGGTGTTGGAGAGCGCCGCGGCCTGCAGCTGGCCGATGCGCATCTTGCGCACCATGTCGGGATCGTCGCCGACGACGCCACCCGGGTAGATGCGGAACTCGATCGTGCCGCCCGTCGCCGCCTTCCACTCCTCGGCCATGCCGCGGATCGCGTCGAGCCACGGCGAACCGTCGGGGGCAATCGTGCCGAGCTTGATCACCTGCGCCGAGACGGGCGGCGCCGCGGCGCCCGCGAGAACGAACAGAGCGGCCGCGATCCGCGTGCGCCAGATCAAGGAGTGCCTCCGGTGGGTTCCGCATCGAGAAAGAGGTCCGCTACGTGCGCGCGCAGCCACTGCGCGCGCCGCTGCGCCAACACGTTCACCATCCGGCTCTGCGGCGCGCGTTCGAGGTCGACCGCGAGCGTCTCGTCGAGCAGCGACTGGAACTCGGCGAGGTTCTGCTCCTGCACGCTCACGCTCTCGGCGAGCGACAGATAGAGTGACGCCCGCTCGCCGTGCGCCAGCGCGTCCGCGCGCGCAAAGTGTTCGCGGGCACGCGCGACGCTGCCACCGGGGCGACTCGCCTCGTAGCTCACGAAGAACTCGTGCGCCGCACCCGCTTCGTAGCTTTCGTCGAGATCGAGGACGCGCTGCATGCAGGCGCCCGCGCGCGGCAGGTCGGCGATCAGCTCGGCGTCGCCCTTGGCCGCGCTGAGCGCACCGGCTTGCCCCGCGGCGACCCAGTACAGCAAGGCCACGTCGTCGCGATCGGTGCGCGCGAGTGCGGCGGCGAGGTCCGTGGCGAGTGCCGCGCGAAAACCGGGGTGCGCCACTTCGAGACCGCGCAGCGCGTAGTCCCGGCCGCGCAGGTAGAGGCGGCTCGCGCGCTGGCGCAGCACGCGAGCGCTCTCGCGGTCGCTCGCTTCGAGACGGCTCGCGTCGTCCTGCAACAGGTACGCGTAGGACGCGAAGCCGCGCGCCGCCGCGACGAGCAGACCGCGGTGCTCGGGCGTCGACTCGAGCAGCGTCTCGTAGAGCTTCAGGCCAAAGGGGATCGCGTCGCGCACCAGTTCCGGGTCGTCGTCGCTGGCGAAGGAGCCGCCGCCCGCCCCACCCAGCGCATCTGCGACCGCACCCACCGCCATCCGCTTCGCCGAACAGCCGGTCGCGCACGCGAGAGCGAGCCCACACACAGCCGCCGCGACGGAGCCGCCTCTCAACTCCAACCCCCTGCCCGGGGCGCATCCCCTGCGCCGTCCTGCAGCTTATCCCGATCCCGGAGAATTCTCCGTCGCGGCGGCAAAGCCTCTGATAGCCTGCTCCGATCTGCTTACCAGGAGTCCATCCCATGACCCGCACTCTCCGCCTTCTCGTCGCAGTGACCGCGTGTGGCGTTCTCGGTGCCAGCGCACCGGCCGGAGCCGATCTCGCGAAGTGGGACCAGACGAAGGTCGCCGATCTCGCCAAGCAGCTCGCCGACGCGACCCAGGCGCTGAACGACACCTTCTACAAGCAGCCGCCGCCGGGTGCGGGTTCGATGCAGTCGCGCGCCTACCAACAGCTCCGGCAGAAGATCCGCGCGATCCGCATGGAGGCCGGTTCGCTCTCGTCCTCGCTCGCGAAGGGCGAGGGCTACGAGGAAACACTGCCGAGCTACGAATCGCTGATGGAGATGGTGCGCGCTGCGCGTCGTGACGCACAGCAGGTCTTCTCCACGGCGGACGTCCAGCAGAAGGCGACCGCCGTGCGCGTCGTCCTCAATCAGCTTTCGCCCTACTACGATCCCGATGCGGTGCCGCTCGCGGCCGCCACGCGCTGAGTCGGCCGCCATACGCCCACGCGATGCCGGGACATCGCAAGCGGAATTCGCTAATTCAGCGTTCTCGCGGCTTCGGGGGGATGCAATGCGACAGACGGTCCGGACGACGATCCGAGCACTGAGCTGCAGCGGATTCGCGCTCGCCCTCGCGGCGACCGTCGCGCCGAGCGCCGCGCGCGCCGAGTTCGAAAGGGAGGACTTTCGGATCCGCAGCGCGCAGGATCTCGTCGATCTGTGCGCCGCGAAGAACGACGATCCGCTCTATTCCGCTGCGATCCATTTCTGCGAGGGCTTCGTCACCGGCGCCTGGCAGTACCACCAGGCGCAGGCGAACGGGCCGAAGGGATTGCGACTCGTCTGCCCGCCCGAGCCGCCGCCCACGCGCGACGAGGCGGTCGCGATGTTCGTCACGTGGTCGGGCACACACGCCGATCGCATGACGGAGCCGGCCGTCGAAGCCCTGTTCCGATTCCTGACCGAGAAGTATCCGTGCCCCGCGGCGGCACCCGCGAAGAAGGGGGGCTCGAAGTGAAGCGCAGCATCCTCTCCATTCTGCTGATCGGCGCGTTCTCCACCGCGGGCTGCGCGAACATGTCCCAGACCGAACAGCGAACCCTGACGGGCGCCGCGGGTGGCGCGGCTGGGGGCGCGATCATCGGCGCGATCGCCGGCAACGCGGGCCTCGGAGCCGCGATTGGCGGCGCGGTCGGGGCGGGCGGCGGGTTCCTCTACGGGAAATCCAAGGAAGCCGAACAACGCGCCTACCAGCAAGGCGTCCAGGAAGGTCGCAGCGGGAGGTAACGCGCGGGTCGCGCGCACTACTTCGCGGGCAGCAAGCCGTCCTTGCGCAACCGCTCGACGGCGGCGCGCACCACATCGCCGACGAGTTGCTTCGCGTCCGAGGGATTCAGCGTGTCGCTGTGCGCGGCCCACACGAGTCGCGCGGTGGCGACTGCGTACGCGGCCGTCTCGATTTGCACGATCCGATCCGTCGTGAGATAGCCCGGCTCGTAGACCATCGGCGCCGCGTAGCCCCAGTAGCCCCAGGCGTTGCCGTAGTAGGTCGGCGGAACCCAGCGCTCCTGCTTCTCGACGCCGACCAGGCGGAACACCACGGCGCCGTCCGCCCCGGCGGCCTCGACGCGTGCCTTCGCCTTCTCTTTGTCCTGGATCTCGTCGTCCGGAATCACCGAGTAGCCCGCCAGCGCGATCGCGGGTCCGACGGCCCGCACGAACTCGTCCTCGGCGAGGCGTCGCAGTGTTGCGTCCTGGCTCATCGCGACACCGACCACCTTGTGGAACTGCACCGGCCCCACGGCGGGATCGCGCCAGACCGAAGTGATCTTCGTGGACGCGCAACCGGAAAGCAGCGCGCCGGCGAGCGCGAAGGCCACAAGGGAAAATTGAAACCGAGAAATGGGAGAACGGGTCCGCATCGTCGACTCCTCCTAGCGC
>JAGSPS010000309.1 GCA_018262315.1 Deltaproteobacteria bacterium
TTGCCGGAGCGGATGAAGCTCGCGCTGGTCGAACCACTGCGCGAACTCTTCAAGGACGAGGTACGCGCCGTCGGCCGCAAGCTCGGCATCTCGGAGGCGCTCGTCGGACGCCATCCGTTCCCGGGTCCGGGTCTCGCGATCCGCATCCTGGGCGAGGTCACGGCCGAGCGCCTCGCGATCCTGCGCCGAGCCGATGCGATCTGGATCGAGGAATTGCGCCGCGGCGGTCTCTACGACGCGGTGTGGCAGGCCTTCGCGGTGTTCCTGCCGATCCAGACGGTGGGCGTGCAGGGTGACGCGCGCACCTATGACCACGTCGTCGCGCTGCGCGCGGTGACCTCCGTGGACGCGATGACGGCGGACTGGGCGCGACTCTCGTACGACGTGCTGGCCAGCGCGTCGAGCCGCATCACCAACGAGGTGAAGGGCGTCTCGCGCGTGGTCTACGACGTCTCGTCGAAGCCGCCCGCCACCATCGAGTGGGAGTAGTACGGGGGATGCCGCGACCCTTCGCCCACCTGCATCTCCACACCCAGTTCTCGCTCCTCGACGGTGCGATCCAGCACAAGGCGCTCTTCGCGCGCGCCAAGGCGCTGGGCATGCCGGCGGTCGCGATGACCGACCACGGCAATCTCTTCGGCGCCGTCGAGTTCTACGAGAAGGCGCGCGACGCGGGCGTGAAGCCGATTCTCGGCTGCGAGGTCTACCTCGCATCGGGGTCGCGCTTCGAAAGGAAGGGCCGCGAGAAGGACGACGCGGGCTTCGACGCGATCAACCACCTGCTGCTGCTCGCGATGAACGACACGGGCTACCGCAATCTGATGGTGCTGGTGTCGAGGGGCTATCTCGAGGGCTTCTACTACAAGCCGCGCATCGACCTCGATCTGCTGCGCGAGCACAGCGAAGGCCTGATCGCGACGTCGGGTTGTCTCTCGTCGATGGTGTCGCGCGCGATCCTCGACAACGACGCCACGCGCGCCTGGCGCCTCGTCGAGGAGTTCGCGTCGCTCTTCGAGGGCCGCTTCTACCTGGAGCTGCAGCGCCACGGGATTCCCGCGCAGGACAAGGTGAACGCCGAGTTGGTGAAGATGTCCGGCGATCTGCACCTCCCGCTGGTCGCAACCAACGACGCCCACTATCTCGAAGCCGACGACCACGAGCCGCACGACGTGCTGCTCTGCATCGGCACGGCCGCCAACCTCGACGATCCGAAGCGCTTCCGCTTCGACGGCCAGGGTTTCTACGTGAAGGACGGCGACGAGATGTGGGAGGTCTTCCACGACCACCCGTCCGCCGTCGCGGCGACGCTGGAAATTGCCGAGCGCTGCGACGTCGAACTGGAGATGGGCAAGTACCAGCTGCCCGATTTCCAGGTGCCCGCCGGCACGACCCGCGAGCAGGTGCTGGAGGAGATCGCCTGGACGGGGCTGCGCCGGCGCCTCGGCTTCGACCGCGACGAACCGCTGCCCGGCAAGTACGGCGTCTACGGCGAGCGCATGAAGTACGAGCTGTCGGTGATCCAGTCGATGGGCTTCGCCGGTTACTTCCTGATCGTGGCGGACTTCATCGACTACGCGCGACGCACCGGTGTGCCGGTCGGCCCGGGACGCGGTTCGTCGGCGGGAAGCCTGGTCGCCTACGGCCTCGGCATCACCGGCATCGACCCGATCGAGTACGACATCCTCTTCGAACGCTTTCTCAACCCCGAACGCGTTTCGATGCCGGACATCGACGTCGACTTCTGCATGCGCGGGCGCGACTCGGTGATCCGCTACGTCGCCGAGAAGTACGACGGCACCGCGACACCGGCGCCCGAGGAGATGCGCGTCGCGCAGATCGTCACCTTCGGCACGCTGCAGGCCAAGGCGGCGCTGCGCGACGTGGGCCGCGCGCTCGGCATGCCCTACGCCGACGTCGACCGCATCGCGAAGCTGGTCCCCGAGGCGCTCGGCACGACGCTCGAGGAGGCGCATCAGCAGTCGCCCGAACTGCGCGCCCGCATCGAAGCGGACGGGCAGGTGGCTCGCCTGTTCCAGACCGCGCGCAAGCTCGAAGGGCTCACGCGCCATGTCTCGAAACACGCGGCCGGTGTCGTGATCGGCAATCGACCGCTGATCGAGACGGTGCCGCTGTACCGCGACGCGCGTTCCGGCGACATCATGACCCAGTACGACATGCGCTGCGTCGAGAAGGTCGGGCTGATCAAGTTCGACTTCCTGGGGCTCAAGACGCTCACCGTGATCGCGGACGCCGAGAAGCTGATCCGTGAGGTGGATGCGGAGTTTTCGGTCGAAAAGCTGCCGCTCGACGACGCGCGCACCTTCGACCTGCTCTCCAGCGGCGACACCGAAGGTGTGTTCCAGGTCGAGTCGAGCGGCATGACCGACCTCGTCGTCAAGCTCAAGCCGCGCAGCTTCAAGGAGATCATCCCGCTGGTCGCGTTGTATCGGCCCGGCCCACTCGCCTCCGGCATGGTCGAGGACTACGTGAACCGCAAGAACGGCGTCACCCGGGTCGAGTACATGATGCCGGAACTCCAGGAGTTGACCGCCGAAACGATCGGCGTGAACGTCTACCAGGATCAGGAGCTCCAGATCGCCAACAAACTGGCTGGCTACAGCCTCGGCGAGGCGGACCTGCTGCGCCGCGCGATGGGCAAGAAGAAACCCGCGGAGATGGCGAAGCAGCGCGAGCGCTTCGTCTCGGGTGCGACGGCGCGCAACGTCGACAGGGGCAAGGCGGAAGAGGTCTTCGAGTTGGTCGCCAAGTTCGCGGAGTACGGCTTCGCGAAATCGCACTCGACGGCCTACGCGCTGATCACCTACCAGACCGCCTATCTCAAGGCGAATCACGCGCGCGAGTACCTGGCGGCGTTGCTCACCGTCGAATCCGGCAACCACGACAAGCTCACCCGCTACATCGCGCACGCGCGCGAGAAGGGCATCGAGATCCTGCCGCCCGACGTGAACGAGTCGGTGCGCGACTTCACCACCACCGAGGGCGGCATCCGCTTCGGTTTCGCAGGGATCAAGAACGTCGGGGACGGCGCGATCGAGGCGATCGTGGAAGCGCGCGCCGCGAACGAGGGCCGCTTCCTCAGCCTCTTCGACTTCAGCCAGCGTGTCGACGCGAAGCGCGTGAACCGGCGTGTGGTGGAGAGTCTCGTCAAGGGCGGCGCATTCGACTCGCTGCACGCGAACCGCGCAGCGGTCTGGGGAGCGCTCGACGCGGCATTGGAACGCGGCGCCGCGGCCCAGCGCGATCGCGAGATCGGGCAGGAAAGCTTGTTCGGCGGCGGCAGCGCGCGCGCGCCCGGTCCCGATCCGAAACTCCCCGATGTCGCGGCCTGGACCGACAGCGAGCGACTCGGCTACGAGCGCGAACTGCTGGGCTTCTACGTGACGGGCCACCCGCTCGGCGTCGTCGCACCCGCGCTGGCGCGCTTCACCGATACGCGTTCGAGCGCCACGGAGGGCAGGGAAGGGCGCGACGTGCGCATCGGCGGCTTGCTGACGCAACTGCGCGAGACGCGCACGCGCAAGGGCGATGCGATGGGCTTCGGTACGCTCGAAGACCTCGAAGGAGCTTTCGATCTGGTGATCTTCTCCGAACCCTACGCGCGACTGCGTCCACTGCTGAAGAACGCACTGGAGCCGGGCCTGGGACAGGCGCCGATCCCGCTCGTGATCGCCGGCAAATTGGAGGGAGGCGATCCGCCGAAGGTCCTGGTGCGCGAGGCGCTGAAGCTCGAAGACGCCGAGCAGAAGCTCGCGACCCGGTTGCGCATCGACGTCCTCGAGGTCGAAGCCTCGCGCGACCGCCTCTGCGCGCTGCGAAGCGCGTTCGAGAGCCATCCCGGCGACTGTCCGGTGCTCCTCCACGTGCGAATCGCCGGCGAGAGCGAGACGGTGATCGCGCTGCCCGACGCCTGCTCGGTGAGCGCGAGCGAAGCGCTGCTCGTGCAGGTGAACGCGCTGTTCGGCCGTCGTGCCGCGGAGTGGGTGCATTGAGGGCACCGGCCG
>JAGSPS010000084.1 GCA_018262315.1 Deltaproteobacteria bacterium
AGCAACGCGGCGAGACCCGGTGCGAAGAGTCCGAAGACGTCGAACGGCGACGGGGCGTTCCCGGACGCACCCGGCGCCAGGCCCGCGCACGTGGGCGGCGGGAGCGGCGGCTCAAAGGGCATCGCGTGGGTGGCGATGCGCGCGCCGCCGAGCATCACGTGAATGCGCGCCTGATGCGAGGTCTCCCCCCATTCGAAGTCGTCCGTCGGGAGGTACTGCGTCTCGCCGGCCGACGCCGACCAGAGTCGATGGACGCGGCCGTTGCCGCCGTAGCTTGCGCGCAGTGCCAGTGTTCCGCCGTCCCATACTTCCGTGAGCTTCGAAAAAGCGTTGTAGTAGAAACGGCGGCTGCCCAGCGTGAGGACCGCGCCACTGGGGTCGTAGACCGACGCGGCGCCGCCTACGTCGGTGGCGCGATGGTTCGTCGCGCGCCGGAGCGGGTCGTTCGCGGCAAACGGATACGTGAGCCGCGTTCCGCCAACGCAGTTCGCGCCGGTTGCGTCGCGACACAGGAGGTTCCCGATCGCGTCGTACTCGTTCGTTCGGGTCGTCCATGCACCCGCTTCGGCACGGGCGGTGCGTTCCAGGCGACCCAGCGCGTCATAGCCGACGACCATGCTGTGGCCGCCGGCGCCGTCGATCACGCTCGTGATGCGATCGGCTTCGTCGTAGCGATAGCTGTGGTCGGCGAGCATCCCCGGGCCGGGGCCGTCGACCTGCAACGCGTCGAGGCGTCGCGAATCGGCGTCGTAGCGCGCCGTGGTCACGACGCCGCCCGGACCGGTCCACGACGTGACGCGCCCGTCGGCGCTCCACTGGATCGCCGATGCATCAGGCTCTCCAGCGCCCGAAGTGATGCCCGTCAGATAGCCGCGCGGATCGCGCGCGAAGGTCAGCAGCGTGCCGGTCGGATACGTGCGCGACACGAGCTGGCCGAGCGGGTCGTAGCTGTTCTCGAAGATGAAGGGATGACCCTGGCTCGCGAAGAAGTGTGTGTACTTCTCCCGCGTCGGACGGCCGAGCGCGTCGTAGTCCAGAACCATGTAGTTGTGGAAGTCATCGTCGTAGCTCGACGCAAGCATGCCAATGCCATGCGGCGCCTTGTCGTATTGCCAGCTGACCATCGACGCCGTCCAGTTTCGCGACGACGTCCCGCGCTTGGTGCGCGGCCGACCCAGTTCGTCGTAGCTCCAGGTGATCGTCTCGAATCCGCCGAGGCGCTCGCTGAGCACGTTGCCATTCGCGTCGTACGTGAAATCGCGAAACCCGATGTCGGGGTCGGTGATGCGCGTGCGGCGACCAAGGCCGTCGTAGCTGACCGTGCTCGCGTTGCCGTGATGGTCGGTGATGCGCGTGAGCTGGTCACTCACGTCGTATTCGTAGCGCGTGAGGAAGGTGTCCGAGCCGTCCACTTCCTCGACGCGCACGATGCGGCCGAATGCGTCGCGCTGCTGGCGCACGACGTTGCCGTTCGGATCGATCCGCTCGAGCAGCCCGTGGTCGTAGCGGCGCGTGTGCGCGCGCCCTGCGCCTGGCAGTGTCGCAGTGACGACGCGATCGAGCACGTCGTACTCGTAGAGCGTCGCCGCGCCGGGTGCGCCGAAGCCCGGCTGGGTGGTCGAGACGACTCTCCCCACGGCGTCGTAGACGGAACCCCCGTCCGCGACGGTCTGCCCGCCGGGTCCCGTGTGATCGCTCGAAACCGCTCGGCCGAGACCGTCGTAGTGCGTGGTGGCTACGCGCATTGCGGTCGCCGACGACTTGCGCGACTCGATCGTCGCGACGGCCAGCGGCGTGTCGATATGGCTCCACGTCGCCCACGAGAGTCCGCCCGGTCCCGCTTCACTCACGATGCGACCGAAGACGTCGTAGCAGCGGTTCCAACTCGTCGATGCGACGAGATCGTTCGGACCGCGCTGCTGGCCGACGAGTCCCTCCCCGGCGCTGTGCGCGACCGTGCAACCCCCCGGCGCCGTGTACGAGATCTCGCTGCGGTGGCCGAGGGCGTTCACGATCGCGGTCGGGAAACTGTGATAGGTGGCGTCGAACTCGGTCGTCGTGGTGCCGCCGCTTCCCCCTGCGTTGGCGAGCGGATCGGTGACGTTCGTGAGATTCCCGTAGACGTCGTAGCCGAAGGTCGTCGTCGGATCGGGCATCGCCGCGTCGTAGAGCGCGTCGGTGCGCCGGGTGAGATCGCCGATCGTGGGGGGCGCGACGCCGCTCGCGTCGCCGTCGTACGCAAAGCGTGACTCGCGCACCACGGCGCCTGCACCGGGCGTTGCGCCAGTCCGTAATGCGCGCGTCTTTACGCGGTCGACGAGATGGAGCGCGGCGTTCGCAAAATACGAGAGCTCCGTCGTACGCGTATCGCCGGGCACCGCGTCGGTGGCGACGCCGGTGATCTCACCCCACTCGATGATTGCGGTGGGGTTGCCGTAGACGATCGCGCCGCCGCCGTCGTAGCGATACTCGGTGCGGGACGATCGGGGCGTCGCCTCGCCGTCGTACTCATGGCGATCCACGCGTGCGACGAGTCCGACGTACGGGGGTGTCGTGTCCTCGATGTAGTCGTACTCCATGCCGAGCCAGGGACGACCTTCGCCGTCGAACACGCTCTCGCTGGCGAGCTTGCCGGACAACGCCTCCGTCTGGTGGAAGACGCGAACCGTGATGCGACCGTCGGGACGCGTCTCGGTCACGCCGGCGAAGCCGCGAAACTCGCGCGCCGCGGCGTCGTAGAGACCGCCGTCATAGTCGTAGTGGGTGGTGCCAACCAGGTTGCCCGGCAGGCCCGGCGACGGGCTCACACTGACCGACGCCACCACGGGGACGACGAAGGGAAGGTCGGGGGTCGCGTCGCCGCCGTTCGTGTCGTGCTGCGTGGAGACTTCGTAGCTGTAGTTCGTCCGCGCGCCGAGGGGACTCGTCACCTGCGTCAGCAGATCGGGGATCGAACCGCGGTTGCGGTAGAACTCGTTCGCGCCATTCGCCGAGCGCACGAGATCCGTCATGCCGTCGCCGTCGAGATCGACGAGCCGCACGCCATTGTCCGTGCCGTTCGCCGCGACGAACTCGAGGCCGGCCGGGATCGCCCACGCGGCGCTCGGGACCCACGGCGTCGGCGTCGCCTCGTCGACGTCGCCATCGTTGAGCCAGGTCGTGCGGGCCGCGCCCGCCTTCGCCGACAACACGTCGATGCGACCGTCGCCGTTCACGTCGGCGAGTCGCACGCCGGTGTCGTTCGAGTGATGATCGCCGAGTTCGTAGAAGTAGACGCCGGCGGGCAATGCCCAGGCGGGATCTTCGAGGTAGCCGCGCTCCCCGTCGTTGCGCCAGGCGGTGGCGGCCGTCCCATAGCCGTTCTGGTACGGATCGAAGCTCGCGGTGAGCGTGTCGGCGAGACCGTCTCCATCGAGGTCGACGTCGATCGAGCCGAACTCGAGGTTCGTGAGCCAGTACCAGGGGAAAGTCCCCAGCGACGGATCGCCCGCGTACCGCATCGGATGGGCTTCGTTGTAGAGGACCCGATAGCCGCAATCGGCAAACGAGCCACTGAGGTCGCATTGCTGGAAGTCGGTTGCAACACGCTTCAGCGACGCCTGGCAGAACGGACCCGCCGAGTCGACGACGGCAGCGCGTTCGAAGCGCAGCTCGCCGCGGTTCTCGAAGTAGTAGTTGGTGAGTCGCTCGTCGAGACAGGTCCAATTGGTCGAGGCGAACGGCGGACTCGGGCCGCCGACGGCGGTCTGCCGGTACTCGACGCCGCGCACGATCAACTCGGGCAACCCGTCGCCGGTGAGATCCGCGAAGCGCGCGTTGCCCGAGCTGGTGCCCGCTGTCGCGGTGAAGATGTAGAGATCGACGACACCAGACCGGTTCATTCCCCAGAGTCCGTCGTCGAGCACATCACCCAGGTCAGTTGCGGGGACGAAACCATCCGCCGAGCCGTGGTACCAGGTCGGCATGCCGTAGAGCCGCCGGGTCCCGGTTGCGGGATCGAGGTCGCGTATGCCACCGACGAGATCGGCGCGGCCGTCGCCCGTGACGTCGAGCACCTCCAGCCCGGTGGTGTACGACGCGTGGGCGTCCTGCCAGGCGAGCGAGAACGGGATCTGGCCGTTCTGTCCGGAGAACGTGGGCAGCACATGACGGGTGCTCTTCGCGGCGAGGAAACCGCTGCCGGTGTTCAGGTAGACGCCGCTGTCCGCGCTCGAGGAGAACGCCGCGAGCTTGGGATCGGGATTGCTGAGCGTGGCGAGCGCCTTCACGAGATCGGGTCGCGCATCGCCGTCCACGTCGGCGAGGCGGACACCCTTGTCCTGGCGGGTGGCGTCGACGAGCGTGATGCCGGCGGGCCAGCTCCAGTTCGCGAGCTGCCAGCCGGTCGTTCCCGCCGCAACATTCGATCGGTACGCGAACGTCGTCACGAACGGCGCGTGCCGCGACGGCGACGCGGCGTCGTTGCCGTAGAGCGCCACCGACTCGAGCAGCGAGCGGAACGTATCGGCGCTCTGTGCGTAGCGAAGGTCGTAGCGGCGCACGAGGGTGGCGCCGACCTTCACGTCGACGTAATCGAGCCGGTGCGCGATGCGCGAGAGGAAGCCGGCGCGATGGCCCTCGGCCACGTCGGCGCGCGGCGCGGATTCGAGCACGAACTCCACGCGGCGATCCTTCGCCGGATTGCCGTCCAGACTTTGGAGCGCGCCGCCCGCCGTGCGCCGCAGCGTGTAGCGAATCGTCGCGAGATAGGCGGTGCCGGGGTCGCGGCGGTCGTAGCTCGCGACGAACGCGTTGCCGTGGCGATCTTCCTGTTGTTCGAGCAGCCACTGGAACACCTGCCCCGAGGCGTTCGCCAGGCGTCCGGGCGCCGACACGCCGAAGCGCAGGGCGACGCCGTCCTTGCGCGTGAGCGTCCAACTATTGTTCGCCTCGTGCACGATGCGCACGAAGCTCTCGCGCAGCGTGTGGTAGCGACGCGGCAGGTTGGGATTCGTCGTTTCGGGAACCAGCTCCTGTCCGGCCAGCTCGAAGACGTCCGCAGCGTCGTCATAGTTGGGAACGCCGTGCTTCAGCGAGCGCGCGATCGCCGGCAGGCCGAGCGACCAGCCGCTGCCCACCCACGAATCGCCGCGCGCCTGGCTCGAATACTGGAGCGCGAGCTGCGGCGTCATGCCGCCCGTCCCGGGTGGCAACTCGAGCGGAATCGTGTGCGTGGCGGCGCCGGTGAACAGCTCGGTCGCGGGCGCGACGGCGCCAGCCGCCGGTGCGATGCTCCGCCCCGTCGGCAGCGTGGACGCGTCGGTGGAGATCGCGCGCACCGGATGCGCGGGCAGAGTGATCTGGCTGACGAGGAACCACACCACGAGCGAAGTCGCTCGCTTTGCGCTGTGCATCGTCTCGCTCCCGAGCGCACCGCGCGACGGTCGTCCTGCCGGGTTCGCAGACGTCGCGGTGCGCGTGTGAGCGGGTGCAGTGCAAACGGCGTGCGCAAGTAGCGCCGCAAGCGCAGAAGAGTCGCGAGGGATTCCCGGCGGGCGCGCGTTCGGCGCGGCGCGGGCGCGGCTGACGCGACGAAGCGAAGCGCGCCCGTTAGTATCTCGCGTCTTTGCAAGTCCCCGGCGCGTCGGGGGAATCGCGGAGGATCTCGATGCTGACCCGCTCGCCGATTCTAGGCTCGGTCGCCCTGCTGTTCGCGCTCGCGTTCGCTTCGCCGGCGCTCGCCGAAGAGTGGAAGAGCGGCGCGGATGCGACGGCGAACAGTGACCCCGCGGCTACCGCAGCTACCCCGGCGGCCGCTTCCGGCCAGCCCGCGGCCGCTTCTGGCCTGCTCGTGGACGGAATCGCCGCGCAGATCGGCACCGAAGTGGTGCTCGTCTCCGACGTCCACCGCATCGCCGATCCGATCGAAGCGAAGATCCGCGCGCAGGGCGCCACCGACGCCGACATCGCGTTGCTGCGCTCCGACGTGCTCGACAAGCTGATCGAGCGCAAGATGATCGGCCTGCTCGCCAAGCGCATGGAGATCGAGGCGAGCGACTTCGAGATCGACGACGCCATCGCCGGCATCGCCAGGGAGAACAACCTCGATGCCGAGGGCCTGAAGAAGAGCGTCGAGTCGCAGGGCCTGAGCTTCGACGCCTATCGGCGCCGCATCGCCGAAGAGATCGTGCAGCAAAAGGTGCTGGGTGGA
This sequence comes from Deltaproteobacteria bacterium, assembly GCA_018262315.1. Lineage (GTDB taxonomy): Bacteria > Myxococcota_A > UBA9160 > UBA9160 > PR03 > PR03. Next base: position 6,191 of record JAGSPS010000084.1, read on the forward strand.
ATGGTGCGATCGCGCGTGAAGATCGAGGACGCGCAGATCCGCAAGCTCTACGACCAGCGCTACGGCGCGATGCCCGCAGGCGGCGACGAGGTGCACCTCGTGCACATGGCGGCGGGCGCCGAAGACGGCAAGCCCAAGTCGGTGGCGGCGGCGTGCGACAAGGTGCGGCGTGGCCTCGCGCGGGTTCGCGCGGGCGAGAGCTTCGAAGCCGTCGCGAGCCAGGTCTCGCAGGCGAGTCCCGACCTCGGCTGGCTGCCGGCCGGCGCGCTCGCACCGTGGATGCAGGAAGCAGCGGCCGACTTGCAGCCGGGCCAGGTCTCCAACGTGATCGAGCTGCCGGTCGGCTGCGCGGTGGTACAGCTCGTCGAGCGACGCAAGATCGAAGCGCTGAGCTTCGAACAGGCGAAGCCGCAGCTGCAAGAGCTGATGATGGAGCAGGCGTTCCAGGAAGAGTACGTGCGCTTCGTCGACCGCCTGAAGAAGCAGACCTACGTCGAGCGCAAGGGCGCCTTCGCCGACACGGCGCGCCTCGACGTCGGAAGTCCCCCGCCGACGATTCGGTGAGCGACGCGCCTGCCCACAGCGCCGCAGTCCCCACCGAAATCCAGGTCCGCGGTGCGCGCGAGCACAATCTGCGCAACATCGACGTGTGCATCCCGCGCGATCGGCTGGTGGTGATCACGGGACTCTCGGGCTCGGGCAAGTCGTCGCTGGCATTCGACACGATCTACGCCGAAGGGCAGCGGCGCTACGTCGAATCGCTGTCGGCCTATGCGCGCCAGTTCCTCGAACAGATGAGCAAGCCCGACGTCGAGTCGATCGACGGGCTCTCGCCGGCGATCTCGATCGAGCAGCGCAGCGTCGCCAAGAACCCGCGCTCGACGGTCGGCACGATCACCGAGATCCACGACCACCTGCGGCTGCTCTACGCGCGCGTCGGCCAGCCGCACTGCTGGATCTGCGGGCGCCCGATCGCCAGCCAGACGGTGCAACAGATCACCGACCGCGTGCTTTCGCTCGGCGAAGGCGTTCGCGTGCAGGTGCTCGCGCCGGTCGTGCGCGGTCGCAAGGGCGAGTACAAGAAGGAGCTGGACGCGCTGCGCCGGCAGGGCTTCGTGCGCGTGCGGATCGACGGCAAGCTGCACGATCTCAGCGACGAGATCGCGATGGCGCGCTCTGCGAAGCACGACGTGGACGTGGTGGTCGATCGCATCGCGGTGCGCGAGACGGCGCGCACGCGGATCGCGGAATCGCTCGAAACGGCGCTGCGACTCGCCGACGGCATCGCGCTCGTGGACGTCGGCCCCGGCCGCGAGGAGTGGCTGCTCTCGGAGAAGAACTCATGCACGCAATGCGGCGTCTCGTTCCCCGAGATCGAACCGCGCTTCTTCTCGTTCAACAACCCGCACGGCGCCTGCAAGGCCTGCTCGGGAATCGGCACGCGCAACGTCTTCGACCCGGCGCGCGTGGTGCCCGACCCGTCGCGACCGCTCGCGATGGCGATCGAGCCGTGGAACGCGGGGCGCCGGCCGTCGCGCTACTACGTCAAGTTGATCGGAGCGCTGGCGCAGCACTTTGGTGTCTCCGTCGATACGCCCTTCGAGAAGCTGCCCCTCGCCGCGCGCGACGGGATCCTGTTCGGCATCCCGGACGCAGTCGCATTCACATTGGAACGCGCTGGAAAAGTTGGAAAGGCTCAAAGAAGCTGGGACGGCGTGCTCGGCGAACTTTCGCGACGCAAAGACGCATCGGGCGACGCGCTGTTGCAGTTCACGAGCCCGCGCCCGTGTCCCGACTGCGAGGGCTCGCGGCTGCGCCCCGAAGCGCGCAGCGTGCGGATCGGGGACATCTCGATCGACGCGCTTTCGCGGATGTCGATCGCCGACGCCGCGAAGTTCCTCGACACGCTCGAGCTGCCCGCCGGCAAGCGCCTCGTCGCCGATCGCATCCTGCGCGAGATCAGCGACCGGCTGCGCTTCCTGCTCGACGTCGGGCTCGACTACCTGACGCTCGAGCGCGGCGCGAGCACGCTCTCGGGCGGCGAAGCGCAGCGCATCCGACTCGCCACCCAGGTGGGATCGAGCCTGCTCGGCGTCCTCTATGTATTGGACGAGCCGTCGATCGGACTGCACCCGCGCGACAACCGCCGGCTGCTCGACACGCTCTTCCGACTGCGCGACCAGGGCAACAGCGTGCTGGTGGTCGAGCACGACGAAGAGACGATCCGCTGCGCCGACTGGATCGTCGACATGGGGCCGGGCGCCGGCATCCACGGCGGCGAAGTCGTGGCCGAAGGACCGCTCGCGGCGATCCTCGCGAATCCGCGCTCGCTGACGGGCGACTACCTCGCCGGCCGCCGCGCGATCGCGGTGCCGCGCGAACGCCGCAAGCCCGGCGATCGCAAGCTCGTGTTGCGCGATTGCCACGAGCACAACCTGAGACACATCGACCTGTACCTCCCGCTCGGGCTCTTCGTCGCCGTGACGGGCGTCTCGGGCTCGGGCAAGTCCACGCTGGTGGTCGACACGCTGCACAAGGCGCTCGCGCAGCGGCTGCACGCCGCGCAGGATCCGCCCGGACGGTTCCGCGGCATCGAGGGGCTGATGCACGTCGACAAGGTGATCGACGTCGATCAGTCGCCGATCGGACGCACGCCGCGCAGCAACCCGGTCACCTACACGGGCGCCTTCGACGGCATCCGCAAACTCTTCACGCAGGTGCCTGACGCGCGCGTGCGCGGCTACGGACCGGGGCGCTTCTCGTTCAACGTGAAGGGCGGCCGCTGCGAGGCGTGCCAGGGCGACGGCACCAAGCGCGTCGAGATGCACTTCCTGCCGGACATCTTCGTCACCTGCGAAGTGTGCCGGGGCCGGCGCTACAACCGCGAAACGCTGAACGTGCTCTACAAGGGCAAGAGCATCGCCGACGTGCTCGAGATGTCGGTCGAGGAAGGTGTCGAGTTCTTGAGCAACTTCCAGGCCGTGCGCCGGCCGCTCCAGACGCTGCACGACGTCGGCCTCGACTACATCCACCTCGGCCAGCCGGCCACCACGCTCTCGGGCGGCGAAGCGCAGCGCATCAAACTTTCGCGTGAGCTTTCGCGTCGCGACACCGGCCGCACGCTCTACATTCTCGACGAGCCGACGACGGGCCTGCATTTCGCCGACGTCGAGCGGCTGCTGGGTGTGCTGCGCAAGCTCGTCGAACTCGGCAACACGGTGGTCGTGATCGAACATCATCTCGACGTCATCAAGACCGCGGACTGGGTGATCGACATGGGGCCCGAAGGCGGAGCCGCGGGCGGCGCCATCGTCGCCGAGGGACCGCCCGAGTGGATCGCACAGCAGCGCGCGAGCCACACCGGCGAGGCCTTGTCCAAGGTGCTCGCGTGAGCGAAGCGCCGCGCCCGTTTCCGTCGCCGCTCACCGCCTCGTTGCTGACGATGATGGGCGCCTTCTTCACCACCGCCATCGCGCTGATGGTTTCGGATTGGGCATCGCCGACCGCTGCGGTCGGGATCGGCACGGTGCTCGGCCTCGGCTGCGCCGGCCTGCTCGGCGCCGCCAACATTTCGCCCCCGCACGCCGAGCGCGTCGGTCTGCGCGGAGTGCGCCGGCGGCAACTGTTGCCGCTGCTGATGCTGCTTCCGGTTGCATTGCTCGCGAGCGAGGTCGACAACGGCGTCACCGCGCTCTTCCCCACGACCGGCGCCGCGCCGGTCGTGCAGGAGACCGTCGAGAAGCTCTCCAGCGACACGAGACTCTCGCTACTCGAAACCGCGATCGTCGCAGTCGGCCTCGTCCCGGTCGTCGAAGAGTGGTTCTTCCGCGGCGTCTTGCAGCAGGGATTGGTCGCCAGGATGGGCGCCGCCGGCGGGATCTTCGTCACGGCGCTCTTCTTCGCGCTGGGTCACGGCGCGGGGCTCTCGCAGCAAGCCTGGGCCGCGCTGATCGCGCAGACGCTCGTGCTCGGCGTCACCTTCGGCTACGCGCGACACAAGACCGGCTCGCTGCTCGCGCCGATCCTGCTGCACATCGGAGTGAACGGAATGGGCGTCGCCGCGATGGCGGCGCCGCAACTCGTCGCGGTGCCGGGATACAACGCACCGGGGGCGCATACGCCGCTCAGCGTGCTGCTACCTGCGATCGCGTCGGTGGCGATCGGGGCCTGGTTGCTGTCGAAGGAGACGGTTCCAGCGATCCCGGTCGTGCGCGTGGTGGATCAAGGCGATTCGTACGAGGACTGACAGGCGCGATGGCCGCGCGTTTCCGGGGCGGTGGCTGCGGGTGGTCGATCCAATCCTGCCGCTTCACTAGTGGCGCTGGAGGCCTCG
>JAGSPS010000310.1 GCA_018262315.1 Deltaproteobacteria bacterium
GCGCTACTGGTGGCGCTCGAGGTGGCGACGCTCCGCGGCGTAGCGAGGCGCATCCCGTGACGCCGCCGCACCTCGCGCATCCCGAGTGGGCGGCGCCCGTCGCAGCGGCGATCGCCGCGCTCGCGCTGCTCGCACTCGTCTCCTTCGCCCGCGCCCGGCGCCGCGCGCGGCGCCTGCTCGGCTCTCCGCGCTGGGTGCCCCGTTCGAATCTGCTGCGCGATCTGGCGCTCGTCGGGGCGCTCGCGGCGGCGGGCGCGGCGCTGCTCGGTCCGTACGCGGGCATGCGGAGCGTGCGGGTTTCCGGATCGGGGGTGGACGTCGTGCTGCTGCTCGACGTGTCGCGCAGCATGGACGCCCGCGACGTGCCGCCCTCGCGGCTCGACCGCGCGCGCGCGCTGGCGAGCCGGGTACTCGCGCGCCTCGGCCCCGACGATCGCGCGGCACTCGCCGCCTTCGCCGGGCGCGGGGTGCTGCTGACGCCGCTCACGCCGGATCTCGACGCGCTCGACGAGATGCTCGCGTCGCTCGACAGCGAACTGATCCAGCCGGGCGGCTCCAATCTCGGCGCGGGCGTCGCGGCTGCGGAGAGCGCGTTCGAGGCCGCCAGCGAGCGCCCGCGCGTGCTGCTCGCGCTCGCCGACGGTGAGGACGTCGATGCGCGCGCGGAGCCTGGCGCCGGCGCGGCGCAGCGCGCCGGAGCGCGCGTGGTGAGCGTCGCGCTCGGCAGCGAGGCAGGTGGCGAGGTGCCCGACGGCGCTGCGACGCTGCGCGACCGGCGGGGTCGCCCGGTGGTGTCGCGTCGCGACGCCGGCCGGCTCGCCGCGCTCGCGACCGCGACCGGCGGCGCCTCCTTCACCGGCGATCGCTGGGGCGACGTCGACGAACGCGCACTGCTCGCCGCGCTGCGCCGCGACGCAGCGCATTCGCAGGGTGCGACGGTGGAGCGTCGCGTGCCGGCGACGCGCGTCGCGCTGCTCGCGGCGCTCGCGTTCGCCTTGCTGATTCTCGAGTGGACCGGGCAACCGCGCGCGCTGCTCGGCTGGTTGCGAGCGCGGCGCCGCGTCGCGACTGCGGCGTGTCTTGCGATGATCTCGCTCGGCGCCGCCGGCATCGCGGCGGACGGCGATGCGATCGCGCGACTCGAAGCGCTCCTCCGCGCGCGCCCGGGCGACGCGCGGCTGCTCGTCGCGCTCGGCGTGGCGCGTGCGGAACAGGGACGCGAGGACGAGGCCGCGCTCGCACTGCGCGCTGCGGCCGTCGGCGCGCGCGATCGCGGCGACGCGGCGGTCGCCTACTACGACCTCGGCGTGCTCGAAGTGCAGCGCAAGCGCTTCGAAGCCGCGCGCGACGCCTTTCTCGATGCGCTCGCGCTGGCGCCCGACGACGGCGAAGCGCGCTTCAATCTAGAGTGGTCGCTGCGCGCCCTCGCCGCATCGCAGCAGGAGCCCGAGCAGCGCCGCGCCGACGACGCTGGGGCGGAAACCGGCGAGCGACCCGAACCGAAACGGCCCGACCCGAACGAGCCGCCCGGCGCGCGCGAGGGCGATCGGACGATGCCCCCCTCCGAGCTTCCCAGGCCGGCGACCGCTGGCGACGCCGAGCCGGAACGGGGCTTCGCCCCGGAGTTGTCGCCCGATCGCGCGCAGCAATGGCTCGACGCCGTCGCGGACGACCCGGGCCGCGCGATGCGGGCCGCCGCGCGCGACGGCGCGAGCCCGCACATCCCGCGCTCCGAGTTGGACCGCTGGTGACGCCGGCGCGCGTCGCACTCATTGCGGTGTCGCTGTTGCTGGGTGCGCCGTTGGGCGCCGAGCCGCTGTGTCGCGTGCGCGTGCTGCTGGAGCCGGAGAGCGCGACGGTCGGGCAGCAGATCGTCTATCGGCTGCAGATCCTTCGCCAGGTCGAAGTCGAGTCAGTTCATTTTACGCGCGATCTCGGCTTTCCGTCGTTCCGCACCGAATGGTTGCCCGGCCAGTCGCCCGACCGGGCGATCGCGGACATCGGCGACCACGCGCTGATCTTCGAAGAACGGCGCGCGCTCTTCCCGGTGCGCGCCGGCGAACTCGAGATTCCCGCAGCGCGCCTCGCGTGCGTGAGCGCCGCGCACACGGTCGAAGTCGAGGTGCCCGCGGCGCGCATTCGTGTGCGCGAACTGCCGGACACGGGTCGCCCGGCGGGCTTCGGCGGCGTGGTGGGCGCGGTCGCCGTGCAGGCGCACATTTCGAGCGAACGCATGACGCTCGGCCAGTCGCTGGCGCTGACCGTCACGGTGCGCGGCGCGGCCAACGCGTGGGACGCCGCCGCGCCGTTCGATCCAGCGCGCGACCTGCCCGGCGTAGACGTATACGCGCATCCGCCGGAGACCGAGCGCGAAGCGGGACGCCGGCTCGAAGTGCGGCGCTCGTTCTCATACGAGCTGGTGCCCCGCGCCGCCGGAGCGTTCGCGATTCCCGCGCTGCGCGTTGCCTACTTCGATCCGGAGCGCGAGCGTTACGAGATCGCGGAGGCGCCCGCGCTTCGCTTCGCAGTCGAGCCAGCGCCGCCCGCCGCAACTTCGGCGACCACGCCCGTCGCGCGGGCGAAGGTGCGCCCAACGGCGTCGCACGCGGGGCGCGGCATCGCGCGTCTCGGCCCGGCGCTGGGGATCGCGGTCGCGCTGCTGGCCGCAATCGCGTGGTTCACCGTTGCGAAGGCGCGGGGGCGCCGCGGCGATGCGATGCGTGCCGCCACGCCGTGGCTCGCCGAGGCGACGGAGGCGAGCACTCGCGGAGATCCCGCCGCCACGGCGCGAGCACTCGCTGCCGCGCTGCGCGCCGCACTCGAAGTGCGCGCGCCGGGAGCGAGCGCACTCGCCGCGGAAGAGATCGCGGCGCGCGACGAGACGTCGCTGCGCGCGGTCGCCGACGCGCTCTTGGAACTCGACCGCGCGCGTTTCGCCGCAGCGGCGAGTCGGGTCCGCTCACTCGACGTCGAGCAGGTTCGCGCGTTGATCGCTTCGCTCTGAGTGCCGACGCGCTCCCGCGGCTCGGATCAGCTGCGCTCTTCGCGGGGCGCCCCGCCCCTCTTCTGCTCGATCTCCTCGAGACGGCGCTCGATGCCTTCGAGCCGGCGCAGGATCTCGCGGGTGCCCTCGTGCAGGCTGCGCCGCATTTCATCGTGGAAGTCGCCAGCTCCCCGCGCGCTCTCGTCGGGACGCGTGAAGGCGACCGGATCGCCGTCGGGCGCGACTGCGATCGTCTCGGTCTTGCCCTTGCGTACCACTTCGAGGGATAGCTTCTCACCCGCGGGCACGCGCGCCACGGCGGCGATCAAATCGAGCGGCTCGCTGATCGCCTCACCACCGGCGGTCGTGAGCACATCGCCCACCTGGATCCCCGCCTGCGCCGCCGGGCGCTCCGCGACGACGCGAACGACGAGCACGCCGCGGTCCGCGGGCGCCTCGAAGAACTCGCGGAGTGCGTCGGTCATCGACTGCACCTCCATCCCGAGCCGCCCCCGATTCGGCCAGCCCGCGGGCGGACCCGCCGGGTCCGCCGACGCCGCCACCGCCAACAGCAACGCCGACGCCACGACCACCATCCGCCCGACAAACCTCATGAACTCCCCTTTCGCCCCCCACCAAGCCCGCCTTCGACGCCCCACCCCCTCCCCCCATTCGCAATGGGGACGTTCCTGCCCTGTTGACTTTGTCGACTTCAAGAACGTCCCCAAGTCAACGACTCGAGGTGGGACCAGGTTTCGGGGGTGTTGGCGTTGGCGAGGGCGGTGGAGTCGGGGTCGACCGTGGCGAGATCGGCGCCTTCGAGGTAGCGGGCGTCGAGTTGCGCGATCAGTTCGCGCATTGCGAGCCGACCGGCGACGAGTTGCGCGCGCGCCGCGACCGTCGCCCGTTCGCGCGACCACAGTGCGCAGAGCGGCTCGATGCCGGCGCCGCTGCGCGGCAGCACGACGTCCGCCGCCGGCCACGCGACCAGCGCGAGCAGCAGCGCGGGCGTGAGCAGCGG
>JAGSPS010000085.1 GCA_018262315.1 Deltaproteobacteria bacterium
GGGCAGCTACGACGTCACGGTGGTCGCGACGTCGGTCGACCCCGACACCGGCGACGCCGACGACCAGCAGGGCACGGCGCCGACGGTCTACCAGCGCACCGTCCCCGTGAGCGTTCCCGAGCCGGCGACCGGGATGCTGGGCGCAGCGGTGATCGTCATGCTGGGGGGACTACGCCGGCGCACAAGGAACCGCTAGACGGCGCGAATGCGGAGCTTCGCGAGCGTCGTGGCGAGCGTCGGATCCGCCGCGATCGCCGCGCGCAGTTCGCGCGGATCCAGCTTTCGCGTCGACGCCGCGTAGATGCGGTTGTCGTAGTCCCGCACGCGCAGCTCGATGGCGCTGCCGTAGAGCGCGTGCAGCGCGCGGCGCACGGCGCTCGCCTCGTCGATGCTGTTCGAAACCAGCACGCCGCCGGTCGCCACACGCCGGGCCGCGAGCGCAAGGAATGGATCGGGCAGCCACGGAGGTTTGCGCACGTTGCGACCGCGTCCGACGAAGATGTCGTCGATCACCAGGTCGAAGCGGCGCTCTTCGCGCGCCAGCACGGCGCGCGCGTCGTCGCAGACCACTTCGACGCCGAGCGTGTCGAGGTCGAAGTGCCGGCGCGCGGCGAGGATCACTTCGGGGTCGAACTCGACGCCCACCAGGTGTGCGCGCGGCGCGATGGCGCGCAGCAGGCGCGCGACGCTCCCGCCGCCCAGGCCGAGGATCAGTGCGCTGCGCCGCCGCGACGCCGGCAACGCGAGCAGGGGCGCGACGAGCGCGTCCCAGACCGAGTCGGTCGCCTTCCCCTCGTGCGACCACCACGAGGCAAAGGTGCCGTCGATCTCCAGCGCGCGACCGCGCTTCGTCTCGCGAATGCGGATCCGTTCCCCCATCGCGCGGGACAGTACAATGCGATCGTGCTCCGCACGCGCCCGCCCAACCCCATCGCAGCGCCGGTCATCGAGATCGCGCTGCCGGTTCCCATTGATTCGCTGTTCAGCTACGCGGTACCGGCGGCGCTCGCCGACGCGGCGCAGCCTGGCTGTCGCGCGCTGGTGCCGTTCGGCCCGCGGCGCATCGCCGGGTTGATCGTCGCGCGCAGCGAGAGCGCCGCCGCGCTTCCGCACGAAGGCGGGCTGCGCGAGATCGAGCGCGTGCTCGACGCCACGCCGGTGGTCTCGCCGGGGATGATCCGGCTGCTCGTCGAAGCGGCGCACGACGTCTACTGCCCGGTCGGCTTGGCGCTCGCGTGCGCGACTCCTTCCGGTTCGGCGCCGCGCGCAGTCCCCGGCCTGGCGCTCACCAAGCGGGGCCGCGAGGCCGCCCAGCGCGGGGCCGCGGTGCCCGCGGCGCGACCGATCCTCGCGTGGCTCGCGCGCGCGCCGCGCCCGCAACGCGCCGTGGAGCGGCGTTTTCCCGGAGAGCGCGCGTTGCTGCGCGACCTGCTGCGCGACGGGCTCGTCGAGCGGCAGGCCGTCGAGACGAATGCGGGCGCGCGCGCGCCGGTTCTGAGGATGGCGCGCGTGGCGGACGGCACGGATTTCGCGGCGGCGCTCGTGGGACCGCTCGGGCGCGCGAAGAAGCAGGCCGCGCTGCTCGCTCGACTCGCCGCCGAGGGCCCGCAGCCCGTCGCCGCGCTCGGCGGCGCGAGCGAGTCGCTGCGGCAGCTCGTCGCGCGGGGCCTCGTCGTCGTCTTCGACCAGGCGCTCGAAACCGGCGCTCGCGCGAACCAGGCGCTCGCCGACGGCGAGGCGGCGCCGCCGGAGCCGACGGCGGAGCAGCAAGCGGCGCTCGCCGCGATCAGCGAGGCGATCCGCGCGCGCCGCGCCGATCGCTTCCTGCTCCACGGAGTCACCGGCAGCGGTAAGACGGAGGTGTACCTGCGCGCGATCGCCGAAACGCTCGCCATCGGCCGGCAGGCGCTCGTGCTGGTTCCCGAGATCACGCTCACCCATCAACTCGTCGCGCGGCTCACCGCGCGCTTCGGCACGCGCGTCGCGGTGCTGCACAGCCAGCTGCGACCCGGCGAGCGCATCGCCGAGTGGCGCAGTCTGCTCGGCGGCCACACGCGCATCGCCGTCGGCGCGCGCTCGGCGCTGTTTGCGCCGCAGGGCGATCTCGGTCTGATCGTGATGGACGAGGAACACGAACCCGCGTACAAGAACGAAGAGGGATTCCGCTACCACGCCCGCGATCTGGCCGCGCGCCGCGCCGCGGAATCCGGTTGTCCGCTCGTGCTCGGCTCGGCGACGCCGGCGCTGGAAACGCGCTACGCCGCCGAGCGCGGCGAGCTGCGCCGGCTCTCGCTCCCGCATCGCATCGGGGGCCGCCCGCTGCCGGCCGTCGAAATCGTCGACCTCGGCGTCGAGCGCGCGCTGCTCCCGCGTGGCCGCCGGCTGGTGCTCTCGCGCGTGTTGCACGCGGCGCTGGCCGAGACGCTCGCGGACGGCGGGCAGGCGATCCTGTTCCTCAACCGGCGCGGTTTCTCGACGCGCATCTTCTGCTTCGACTGCGGCCACGCCGAGCGCTGCCAGCACTGCGAGATCTCGCTGGTCTACCACGCCGGGGATCACAAGCTCCGCTGCCACTATTGCCAGTACGAGATCGACCCGCCCGAGACCTGCTCGAAATGCGGCGCACCCGATACGGCGTTGCTCGGACTCGGCACGGAACGGCTCGAGGAAGACGTGCGGCGGCGCTTTCCGAACGCGCGCATCGCGCGACTCGATCGCGACACCGCCGCGAGGCGGGGCGAGACGGAGCGCGTGCTCGCGGCGCTCGCGGCGGGAACCATCGACATCCTGATCGGCACGCAGATGGTGGCGAAAGGACACCATTTCCCCGGCGTCCGCGTGGTGGGCGTGGTGGCGGCCGACCAGAGTCTGCACTTCCCGGACTTCCGGGCGGCCGAGCGCACCTTTCAACTCCTCACCCAGGTGGCGGGACGCGCCGGACGCGGCGCCGCGCCGGGCCGCGTCGTGATCCAGACCTTCAACCCCAATCACTGCGCGATCCGCCCGGTTCGCGAACACGACTACGAAGCCTTCTACCGCGCCGAACTCGCGCAGCGCGCGACCGCCGCCTATCCGCCGCTCGGGCGCCTCGTGCACGTGCTGGTGTCGGGACCCGACGAAGCCGAGACGCTCGCGGTCGCCGAGCGACTCGCAGAGCACGCGCGCAACGCGGCGGGCGCAGTGGGCGAAGCGCCGTCGCTCGCCTTCGAGCTGCTCGGCCCCGGTCCCTCGCCGATCGCGCGGCTGCGCGACCGCTTCCGCTTCCAGTTGCTGCTGAAGGGCAGCGACGAGAAGCGCGTGCTCGACGCGGGCCGCGCACTCGCCGAAATCGCGCACGGGCGGGAGAGCGCCGGCGTGCGCATCCAGGTCGACGCGAACCCGGTCAACATGCTGTGAAGATTCGCTAGCCTGCCCGGGCCATGGGGATCCGCGACGTCTTGCAGTTTCCCGACCCGCGGCTGCGGCGCCGGTCCGAACCGATCGAGAAGATCACCGACGAGCTGCGCCAACTCGCGGCCGACATGCTCGAGACCATGTACGACGAGCCGGGCATCGGCCTCGCGGCGCCGCAAGTCGGTGCGTCGGTCCGGCTGGTCGTCCTCGACACGCAGTGGACGGCAGACGACGCCGACCGCAAGCCCTGCGTCTTCGTGAATCCGGAGCTCACCGAACGCAGCGGCGAGCTGATCTGGAACGAGGGATGCCTGTCGGTGCCGGACTTCTCGGCCGATGTGAAGCGCGCCGAACGCGTCGTGTTGCGCGCGCTCGATCTCGAGGGTCGCGAAGTGATCGAGACTGCCAGCGGCCTGCGCGCGGTGTGCTTCCAGCACGAGGTCGATCACCTCGACGGCGTGCTCTTCATCGATCGCATCTCGCGCCTCAAACGCAACCTCTACGTCGGAAAGCGCAAGAAGCTGCTCGAAGAAGGGGGCGAGCGCTGGACGAGCAGTGGCGAACGCCCGCCCGTCCCGATCGGCACGCGGCGCGGAACCACCGGGATCAAGCTCTGAACGCGCAGCGGCTGCTGTTCTTCGGGACCCCGGAGTTCGCGGTGCCGACGCTCGCGCGCCTGCTCGCGGGTCCGCACCGCGTGGTCGCCGTCGTGACGCAGCCCGATCGGCCGCGCGGACGCGGGCAGAAGGTGACGCCCTCGCCGGTCGCGGAACTCGCCGAGCGCGCGGGCGTTCCGGTGCTGCGTCCCGAGCGCGTCGGCGAGCCCGGGTTCGCGGAGACGCTGCGCGCTTTCGGCGCCGATCTCGGCGTCGTCGTCGCGTTCGGCCAGTTCCTGCCGAAACGCGTGCGTGAACTCCCGCGCCACGGCTATCTCATCAACGCCCACGCGAGTCTGCTGCCGCGACACCGCGGCGCCGCACCGATCGCGCACGCGATCCTAGCGGGCGATCCCGAGACGGGCGTCTCGGTGATGCGCGTCGAGCGCGAGATGGACGCGGGGCCCAGCGCCGTGGTGCGCCGCACGCCGATCGGCGCACACGAGACGACGGGCGAACTCACCGAACGCCTCGCCGCGCTCGCCGCCGACGCGATCGCGGAGGCCGTCGACCGGATCGCCGACGGCCGCATCGTCTGGACACCGCAGGACGACACACGCGCGACGCTCGCGCCAAGACTTGGTGCGGGCGACGCGCTGCTCGACTGGCGTGAAGCGGCCGTCGCGCTCGCGCGCCGCGTGCGCGCGCTGGCGCCGCGACCGGGCGCCTTCACGACGTGGCAGGGCGAGCGCTTGCGCATCCTTGCCGCGACTTCGCTCGCCGGGCGCTGCGACGATACGCCCGGCACGCTGCGCATAGGGGGCGAAGCGACGCTGCGCATCGCGACCGGCGACGGCTGGCTCGCCCCGCTCGTCTTGCAGCGCGCCGGCGGCCGGCCCCTCGACGTCGGCGTGTTCCTGCGCGGTCATCCGCTCGCCGACGGCGCCCGCTTCGGCGGTTAGACGCGACCCCTTGTGCGGCTAGACTCGGCGACGATGCTTCACGCCCCCGCCGTCGGAGACTGACATGAACAACCTGAAGACCGGAATCCTGCTGATCGCGCTCTCGGGCCTGCTCGTCTGGCTCGGCAGCGCTCTCGGCGGCTCGCAGGGAGCCGCGATCGCCTTCGGCTTCGCCATGCTGATGAACGTGGGCGCCTACTGGTTCAGCGACCGACTGGTGCTGCGCATGTACCGCGCCGAGGAAGTGACCGAGGCGAAGGCTCCCGAGCTGTACGGCATCGTGGCCGAGCTTGCCCAGCGCGCGCAAATCCCGATGCCAAAGGTCTACGTGATCCCGAGCGAGACGCCCAATGCCTTCGCGACGGGCCGCAATCCCGCGCACGCAGCGGTCGCGGCGACGCAGGGCATCCTGCGCATCCTCAGCCGCGACGAGCTGCGCGGCGTGCTCGCCCACGAGCTGTCGCACGTGCGCAACCGCGACACGTTGATCTCGTGCGTCGCGGCTACGCTGGTCGGTGCGATCACCTGGCTGGCCCACATGGCCCAGTTCGCGGCGATCTTCGGCGGAAGCCGCTCGGATGACGACGAGGGCGGCAACCCGCTCGCGCTGCTCGGTGTCGCGATCTTCGCGGGCATCGCGGCGTCGCTGCTCCAGCTCGCCGTGTCGCGCTCGCGCGAGTTCGAGGCCGACGCGTCGGCCGCGCGCCTGCTGGGCGAAGGCGAGCCTCTGGCGCGATCGCTCGAGAAGCTCGAGATGGGCGCGCGCTTGATGCCGATGGACGCCAGCCCCGCGACCGCGCACCTCTTCATCGTGAGTCCGCTCACGGGCGGCCGCGGAGCCGCCGGCATCTTTGCGAAGCTGATGCGCACGCATCCGCTCACGGAAGAGCGCGTCGCACGGCTGCGCGACCGAAGCTGGGCGACCTGACGCGGGTGCACCGCCCGTGAGTGCGGCCCCGCCGGCAGCGCCCGCGGACGGACGTCCGCATTCGGCGCGACCGCAGCGCGACGATGCCCGCGCACTCGCACTGCGCGTCCTTCAGCGCGTCGAAGAGAGCGGCGCCTACGCCGACCTCGCGCTCCACGCGGCGCTCGCCCGGAGCCAGCTCGATGCGCGCGACCGCGCCTTCGCGACGGAGCTCGTCTACGGGACGCTGCGCTGGCGCGGGCGCCTCGACTTCCTGCTCGCGCAGGTGACGGGTCGCCCGCTCGCGCGCCTCGAACACCACATCGTGCAGGTTCTGCGTCTCGGTGCCTATCAGCTCGTGTTCTGCGATCGCGTGCCCGACGCGGCCGCCGTTTCCGAGTCGGTGCGACTGGCGCACGACGCTGGCGCGGGGCGTGCGGCGGGGCTCGTGAACGCCGCGCTGCGCCGGCTCGCGCGCGAGCGCAACGCGATCGCGTTGCCGACGCTCGCCGAAGATCCGGTCGCGCACCTGATGCACGCGCTCTCGTTCCCGCGCTGGATCGCCGAGCGCTGGATCGCAGCGTTCGGCGCGCAAGAGGCGGCGGCGCTCGCCGACGCGTCGAACGCCACACCGCCGCGCACACTGCGCGCGAACCGCCGCCGGATCGGTCGCGACGCACTGCTCGCCGAGCTTCGCGAGCGGTTCCCGCTCGCGTCTGCCTGCCGCTTTGCACCGGACGGCGTCACGCTCGGCCGGCGCGGCGATCCCGCCGACGATCCCGCGTTCCAGGAAGGTCGCATGACGGTGCAGGACGAGGCATCGCAGCTGGTCGTCGAACTGCTCGACCCGCAGCCGGGTGAGCGCGTGCTCGACGCCTGCGCCGCGCCCGGCGCCAAGGCCACGGCGATCGCGGAACGCGTCGGCGACGCGGGCCAGGTGGTCGCGCTCGACCGCAACGAGCGGCGTCTCGGACTCGTCGCGCGCGACGCCGCGCGACTCGGTCTCGACAACCTGCGCGTGCTGCGCGCCGATGCGACCGCGGTGGAAATCGAGGGGATCGACGGCATGCGCTTCGACCGCATCCTCGTCGATGCGCCGTGTTCGGGACTCGGCGCCTTGCGGCGCAATCCCGACGCGCGCTGGCGCGTGCAGCCCGACGCGATCGCGCAGCTCGCCGCCGTGCAAGGCGCGATTCTCGGCGCCGTCGCGAAACGCTTGAAGCCCGGCGGAACGCTCGTCTACAGTACCTGCACGCTCTGTCCCGAGGAGAACGACGACGTGGTGAACGGGTTGCTCGCGTCTGTACCGGAACTGCGTCGCGCGTCCGCAGCGACGATCCCGCCGTCGCTGCGCGCGCTCGTCGGGCCGGACGCCGTGCTGCGCTGCTGGCCGCAGCACCACGACACCGACGGCTTCTTCGCCGCGCGGATCGAGCGCAGCTCGTGAGCCCGGCTGCACGCATCGTGATCGCGCCGTCGATTCTGTCCGCGGATTTCGGCCGCCTCGCCGACGAAGTGGCGGCGGTCGAGAAGGCCGGCGCCGACTGGATCCACGTCGACGTGATGGACGGCCGCTTCGTGCCGAACATCACGATCGGCCCGATCGTCGTCGAGGCGGTGAAGCGCTCGACCGCGCTACCGCTCGACGTGCACCTGATGATCGTCGAGCCCGAGAAGTACGTCGGTGACTTCGCGCGGGCGGGCGCCGCGACGATCGGCGTACAGGTCGAGGTGTGTCCGCACCTGCACCGCACGCTCGCGCAGATCCGCGAGGCGGGCGCCCGCGCGTGCGCGGTGCTGAATCCGTCGACACCGGCCTCGGCCGTCGAGCCCGTACTGGGCGATCTCGATCAGGTCCTGGTGATGACCGTGAACCCGGGCTTCGGCGGTCAGTCCTTCATCCACTCGATGCTGCCGAAGATCAAGCTGCTCCGGAGTTGGATCGACGTGCAGGGCCTCGCGGTGACACTCGAGGTGGACGGTGGCGTGAAACCGGGCGTCATCGGCGCCGCCGCGCGTGCGGGCGCTACCGCCTTCGTGGCCGGGACGGCCGTGTTCGGCGCGAAGGACTACCGCGCCGCGATCGAAGCGCTGCGCCTCGAAGCCGAAGCGGAACTGCCCCCGGAGCGCGACTCCTGACGGTTCCCGCCAGTTCGCACGCCGCCTCGAGCAGCGCGCGTGCGTCGTCGTCCCAGACGTAGAAGCCGGGGCCGTGTGCGGCGAAGCCATCGCCGCATCGCTCGAGCCGTACCGGGAAGTCCATAGCGTCGCGCATGGGTCGCTCCGGTTCGAGACGGAGAGAGCTTCGTCGCGCGAGATGGCGTTTCCGTGAAGCGGAGACGGGGTTTGCGTGGAACCTCTTGGGTCCGGTGCAGCGTCACGCCCCGGCGCGGGCGAGCTTTCCGGCGTGCTTCACGTTGCGCGCTTCGACGATCAGGATCACCGACTCGGCGATGTTGGTGGCGTGATCGGCGACGCGTTCCAGGTGCTTCGCGACCACGATCAGATCGACTTCCTGCTGATAGAGTTCCGGGTGGGCGCGAATCCCGTCGAGCGCCTCGCGGATCACGCGGTCCTGGTCTTCGTCGATGCGGTCGTCCTCGGCGAGCAGCTTGCGGGCGCGCTCGGCGTCGCGATGCAGGAACGTGTCGAGCGCATCGCGAAGGATCGCCTGGGACTCCACGGCGAGCGCTTCGAAGTGCGGAGGAAACGGCACCGGCGCGCGCTCCGCGAGCCGCACCGCGCTCTTGGCGATGTTGCGGGCCAGGTCGCCCACGCGCTCGAGATTGGTGGCGATGTCGTTGGCGGCCAGCAGCCGGCGCAGGTCGTCGGCGACCGGCGCCTGGAGCGCGAGGCTGCGCAGCACGGACTCGTCGACCGCGACGTCGAGACGGTCGATCGCCAGGTCGTCGTCGCGGATCTGGAGGGCGAGTTCGGCATTGCGCTCGAAGAGCGCGCGCAGCGCCTTGGCTAGGATCGCCTCGCAGAAGCCCCCCATGCGGAGGATCAGCTCGTTCACTTCACCCAGGAAGGGCTCGACGGAGCGGGTCATTGCGGCACGTTCCTCGTCATTGAAGGCCGAGAGTATCGCGACGGTTCGACCTCCGGCAGCTCCCACACCCCGCCGTCACGAAACCGTCACAGATGCTTCGCGGTCGCGTCGTCCCGCAACCCTAGGTTCTCGCCGGCATAACGGAGCGTCTCGAAGCGATCGAGCGATCCCGAAGCCGACCCAGGAGGACTGCATGAAGCGTTCGCGTCTCGTCCTTTCCCTCGTCGTGGCGGGCTGGCTCGCGCCGTACGGCGCCGCCGCCGAGGCGGTCAAGGTCGATGCCGGGATTCCCGCCTACAAGACCGTGAGCGGCGTCGCCGGCAACCTGAACTCGATCGGCTCGGACACGCTCAACAACCTGATGACGTTGTGGGCCGAGTCCTTCCGCGCCAAGTACCCGAACGTCCGCATCCAGATCGAAGGCAAGGGCTCCTCGACGGCGCCGCCGGCGCTGATCGACGGCACCGCGCAGATCGGTCCGATGAGCCGCGACATGAAGCCCAGCGAGATCGACGCGTTCGAGAAGAAATTCGGCTACGCGCCGACGGCCTACAAGGTCGCCGTCGACGCGCTCGCGGTCTACGTGAACAAGGACAACCCGCTGGAGAAGCTCACGCTGCCCCAGGTCGATGCGCTCTTCTCGAAGGCGCGTCGCTGCGGCGCGCCGAGCACGCTCGCGCAGTGGTCGCAGCTCGGACTCACGGGCATGTACGCCGGCCGGCGCATCAGCCTCTACGGCCGCAACTCGGCCTCGGGCACCTACGGCTACTTCAAGGAGCACGCGCTCTGCGGCGGCGACTTCCGCGACGACGTGAAAGAGCAGCCGGGTTCGGCGTCGGTCGTGCAGGGCGTCACGGAAGACACCTACGGCGTCGGCTACAGCGGCATCGGCTACAAGACCTCGAGCGTGAAGGCGCTCGATCTCGCGGCCAAGGACGGTGCGCCGTTCGCCAAGGCGGAGGCCGCCGACGTCTACGCGGGCAAGTATCCGCTCGCGCGCTTCCTGATGGTCTATGTGAATCAGGCGCCCGGCCGCCCGCTCGATCCGCTCGTCAAGGAGTTCGTCCGCCTGGTGCTCTCGAAGGAAGGCCAGGAGGTCGTCGTCAAGGACGGCTACCTGCCGCTCACCAGGACGATCTACGAGCAAGAGCACGGCAAGCTGGAACGCTGATCGGTGGCGATCGCCTCGACGCCCCACACCAGATCCGCCCGGCCCCCGACCCGGGCGGGTCGCTTCTCCTCGGCGCGGCGGCGTGTCGCCGTCGATCGCGCTGCCGGTCTCGCGATCCGCGTCGGCGGACTCGCGGTGATCCTGGGCGTCACGGGGATCTTCGCCTTCCTGCTCTTCGAGATCGCGCCGGTGCTGCGCCCTGCCCGCGTGGAACTCGCGAAGTCCGCGACCCTCGCGGGCGCCGTGCCGCAGGCGCTGCTGCTCGACGAGCACCGCACGCACGACGCCGCGCTCGCGACGGACGGAACGCTGCGCGTCGTGCGACTCGACGACGGCGCGACGACGCTGGAGCGGCAACTCGCACCCGCGTTCGTCGCGGTCGGTGCCGATCCGGACCACGCGGTGCTCGCCGG